>CALDGN010000341.1 GCA_937942965.1 uncultured Acidimicrobiales bacterium
AGGGCGACGAGCAGCACGAGAACGAGGCGCGGTCGGCGCGAGCGGGTCAACACGGACTACAGGATGGCATCTCGTGGGCCTGCGATGTGTCCATCGATAGGCCCAAATCCGCCGAACCGCGCACTCTGTTTGCGAGACGACACTGGCCTAACTGGGCAGGAACCGACGATCTCGACGCTCATTCGGGGATGCGGCCAACGATCTTCTCGACCACGATCTCGATCGCTCGTCGGTCTGGTCCACGATCTTTGGCCGGTCGGTATCGCTCGCCGTACCGACGCACAGCATCGGCGCAGACGTCAGGATCCGAAGACACGGTCGCCGTTCCATGCAGCGCCGCCCATCGGCCACCGTCGACCTGACACAGCGTTGCGGTCATCGAGCCGGCGGCTTCGAGAAGACGGGCCTTCTTCGACGCGGCGAACGTGATCACGCGGGCCGTACCGGTCTCGTTATCCCAGGTGAACCCGACGGGGGTCACGTGGACCTCGTCGCCCGAGACCACGAGCGAGAGGGTCGCCAAATGTCGTTCCGTAAAGAACGCGAGGGCATTGTCAGCGAGGGCATCGGGTGGATATTGCATCGATGCCGAGGGTATCGGTGCCGGTTCGCCAGCCTCAGAGACGCGGGTTGGGATCCGGTGCGGTGCTTGGTCGAGGCTGAGCGAGCCCGGGGCGCTAGCGTGGCGTCGTTATGCCTCTGTTCAACCGCACCGTCGAATTCGGGACCCCGTTCAAGAAGAACGACACTGTCCTGGCGACCGTTGACCTTCCCGGCGTGCCTGCTGGCACCGAAGGCCGAATCAAGCTCGTCAACGGCTTCGACTGGGTCCGCTACTGGGTGTTCTTCGACAACGGCGTGGACCTCGGCTCGCTCGACACCGACGAGCTCGTCCGCCCGTACCACCTCGACGCGTGGACCGACGCCAAAGAGGCCGCCGCCGAAGCCGAAGCTCGTGCTGCTGAAGCTGCTGCGAACGCCGCCGAAGGTGGCGGCGAAGCTGCCGCAGGTGCCGCCGAAGTCGATGCGAACGATCCGCTCGCCGCATTGCGAGCCCTGGTGCCACCGCACCTGCTTGAGCGCAGCGCCGCCGCTCGCGCCCGCCTCACCGGCGGCTGAACTAGCCGACGCGTCGACGGACCGACGCGGCGATCGACTCGGTTGCCACGGCAACAGATTCGGACATCGGGAAGAGACCGCTTGGGCCGATGACCATGCCGCGAACGGTGAGCGGCAACTCTCGTTCGAACAACGTCGACCAGGCCGACGGGTCGATCGGCACGTCGGTGTCGCGCACGAGCACCGGAAACGCCGTCTGACCGGCCAGGCTGCTCATGCCCACGATCGATGGCAACGTGAACCAGACACCGGCGCCAGTCGAGACAGATCGGGACACGTTCTGAAACGGTTCGACCCAATCGCGCCAGTCGGTCTCGAACTCAGGGAGCTCGGCGTCGGGCGCCTGCACCAGATCGATCAACGCCGGAATCCCCGCCCGCTGCAGGTCTGAAACCTGTTCGGCGACTCGGACACAGCGCTCGCCGCTCGCGACGATGTGGGCGCCGTCGAACTTCGACTGGACGATCGTCGTGCCGGCCACACCTTGCTGTTCCCCCGGCCCTGAACAGATCGCAAGGCGGCGCTCAAGGACGTTCAGCAGCGTGAGTTCTTCGAGGAGGTCGGCGCTCGCAACCACGCCGTCGACGTCGGGCACCGACAAGGCTTCGACGAGACGATCGAGCAGTTCGCGCCGATCGACGACCGCTCCGGTGCGCGGATCGACGTTCTGGTTGCCGGCGATGAGTACCAATTGGCCATCGAGGGGCACGGGCTGTTCTCGGCGGCGTCGAGACTGCAAGCGGGCCGCAACGACGTTGGGACGCCGCACCCGGTGCGTGACGATGCGCGTCCAGCTGGCATCGTGAAGCCGGTAGACACGCATGTGCCGGAGGTTACAGGCGGCCCGAACCCGGCCCGGGGACCGGTGCCCGCTACCCTCGAAATCATGGTCATGAGGCGTGAGTCGATCAGCTCAGACAGCATGCGGCGAACCCGTGATGTGCGCTTCTTTCTGCATGTGTTCGCATCACTGCTACTCGCGTTCGGGTTAGTCGTAGCGACCGCACCCGAAGCGCTCGCACATGCCGAGCTACGTCAAGCCTCGCCCCGTGTCGACTCGGTCGTCGGCGGCGAGTTCCACTCGATCTCGTTGCAGTTCAGTGGCCTCGACACCGAGGCTGACTTCCGCGCCGAACTCATCGACCCGGCCGGCAATCCCATCGGCGGCAAGGCCGTCCGAGAAGAGATGCGGATCGTTATCCCCATCGAGCCGCTCGAAGTACCCGGCGTCTACACGGTCTCGTACACAACGATCGGTGTGGACGATGACTTGGTGAGCGATCTCTACACGTTCCGCTACGACCCGAGCGCGGCCGAGCCCGAGGGCATCACGATCGAGATCACGACGGTCGATCGCATCGGCTGGTTCGGCTACGCCCTGTTGCTCGTTGGCGCAGCACTCCTCGGCTACTTGGTGCACCGCGTCCGCTTTGCCTACCGCGAGCATCGCCAAGCCCAGCTCGTGGCGTGACCCCAATCGGGTCTGCACAGCGATGACACGCGACGAAGCCCAGCCGAGCCGGGACCGCCACTTCCGACGGCTGAGCCAGGCCAGTCCACTGCTCGCTGACCTTTCGCAGGCCGACGTGCTGCTCATGATCCCCGAGGAGAATGAGTTCCGCGTCGTTTCGCACGTGCGTCCGATGAACGCCCGAACCGTCTATCCGATCGATCAGGCCGGCGGCTCGTTTCCGATGCGGAACCGACCGCTCGCGACCCGAGCGTTCAACAACGGCGAGATCGTCGACGGCGGCATCTGGCTCGAACGTCGGTCTCGGTGGATCCGAACGTTGGCGGTGCCGATCAACATCGACGGCGAAATCGTCGGCGTCCTCGCTCGCGAATTCTCACCCTCGATCGAGGTCATGCCAGGTGACCTCGAGCTGCTGAGCTTCGCGACCTTTCGTCGTTTCGCCGCGATGATCGCGGCGGGCAGCTACCCGTTCCGCGTCGAGACTCGCCGCCACGACCATCCCCCTCGCGTGGGTGATGGCATCTTGTTGTTCGATCGGGCCGGGCGTCTTGAGTACGCATCGCCGAACGCGCTCACCGTGCTTCGCCAGGTCGGCGAGATTCACGTCAACATGGGCCAACGTTTCGGCGACATGGACATCGATGCGCCGGGCTTCCGGCAGGCGTACGCGAACGGGCTCGAGTACACCGACGAGATTGACCTCGGCTCGGGTGTGCTTTCGACGCTGTGCATCCCGCTCCTCACTCGCGATGTCGTGACCGGCGCCATCGTCCTCGTGCGCAACATCACCGAGCTTCGCCAACGCGATCGGCTCTTGATGACCAAGGACGCCACGATCGCAGAGATCCACCACCGGGTGAAGAACAGCCTGCAGACGGCGTCATCGCTGCTGCAGCTGCAAAGCCGGCGTGTCGATAGCGAAGATGCCCGCGCCGCCCTCGCCGAGTCGGCCCGTCGCATTCGCTCGATCGGCATCGTGCATGAGCTGCTTTCGCATCGCACCGACGACGAGGTCCAGTTCGGCGAGATCCTGTCGACCCTGACAACGATGATCCGCGACTCGCTCGTCGACCCCGTGCACCCGGTGCGTTTCGAGATCAACGCCGACTCGGCGATCCTGCCGAGCAAGTTGACGACGCCGCTCGCACTCGTCGCCAGCGAACTCGTCCAAAACGTCATCGATCACTCGAACGGCACGATGGTCGAGGTCACGATGCGCGTCGATCCCGACGCTGTCGTCCTCCATGTCAGCGATGACGGCATCGGCTTCCCCGACGACTTCAACATCGAGGACTCGGCCAGCCTGGGCCTGGTCATCGTCCGCTCGATGGTCGAGAGCGAGTTGAGCGGCTCGATGGTGATCGGCAGCAACGAACGACTCGGCGGAAGCCAGGTTTCGGTGCGGGTACCGCTGTTCGACGAGACGCGACGGCGCATGGAATCGTTGCGTGGCACAATGACGATGTGAGTCGAGCCGCACAGTTGGCAACCGGCCTCGTCGCTGGGGCCGTCGCCTGGACGTTCACCGAGTACGCGACCCATCGTTGGGTGCTGCACGGACCGATTGGCAAGAGTGGGGCGACCAACCGGCCGCAGACCGGTTCCGCCGCGAAACACTTGCTTGCCCGCATCCCGGTCGGTGGCATCCACCAGAACCACCACCGTGACCCGAACTGGTCCGTGTTGTGGGGTCGAGCCGGCGGACACGTCGCCATGGCGGCAACGGGCGCAGCTGGCTCACGGGCCCTGCTCGCCGCCGTTCCGACCCTTCCCGCCGCTGCAGTCATTGCGGCAGGAGTGGCGTGGAGCGCCGGCTACTCGACGTATGACATCGTCCACCACCGTCTACATCACCGGGCACCGAGCACCGCGCTCGGGGTGCGGATGCGCCAGCGCCACTTCCGTCATCACTTCGCCGGTGCCCGCACCAATCTGGGTGTGACCACAGGTGTATGGGACCGGCTGCTCGGCACCGAGGCTCCGCAGCGCCCGGTTCGCATACCCTCAGCAACAGCGCCGCCGTGGCTGGATCAACTCGGGGGCGACTTCGGCTCCGCCAGCTCGGCGCAGCTCTCACTTGTCCAGCCAGCCTGAAAGACCCGATGTCTGACATTGCCCACGAGGTGGCCGACGCTGGCGCTTCGCTGCCCGCTACTGCGCTCTCTGCCACTCCGCTGCTGGACCGGTTACCTGATGGTGACGATCCCGACGACATCCTCGAAGGCTTCTTCGACTGGCTCGACCACGCCGGCATCGAGCCCTACGACCATCAAGAAGAAGCGATCCTCGAGCTCCTCGGCGGCGCCAACGTGATTCTCGCGACGCCGACCGGCTCGGGCAAGTCGCTGGTCGCAACCGCAGCCCATTTCGCCGGGCTGGCTGCGGGACGGCGCAGCTACTACACCGCGCCGATCAAGGCACTGGTGTCGGAGAAGTTCTTCGCGCTCTGTCGCGAGTTCGGGACGGACAACGTCGGCATGATCACCGGCGACGGTTCGGTCAACCCAGGCGCGCCGATCATCTGCTGCACAGCCGAGATCCTGGCCAACCAGGCGCTGCGCGAAGGTGCCGACACCGAGGTCGACATCGTCGTCATCGACGAATTCCACTTTTACTCGGAGCCACAACGTGGTTGGGCGTGGCAGGTTCCGTTGCTTGAGCTGCCCAACGTGCAGTTCTTGCTGATGTCGGCGACGCTGGGCGACACCACTCGCTTCGAGACCGGACTGACGGCGCTGACGGGGCAGCCCACGGCCTTGGTCAGTTCGTCGAAGCGACCTGTGCCGCTGCGCTACCAGTACCGCACGACGACGCTGCTTGAGTCGGTCGAAGAGCTGATCGACGCCGATCGGGCGCCGATCTACATCGTCTACTTCACCCAGCGCGAAGCGACCGAGGCGGCCCAACAGTTCATGAGCACCAACGTGCTCACCAAGGAACAGAAGGACGCCGTCAAAGCCGAGCTCGGCGACTTCCGGTTCGACTCGCCGATCGGCAAGGACCTGCGTCGCTTCATTGGCCACGGCATCGGCGTGCACCATGCGGGCCTGCTTCCCAAGTATCGGCTGCTCGTCGAGCGGCTGGCCCAGAAGGGCCTGCTCAAGCTGATCTGTGGCACCGACACGCTTGGTGTGGGTGTAAACGTGCCGATCCGAGCGGTGCTGCTCAGCCAGCTGTTCAAGTACGACGGCGAGCGCACGAGGGTGCTGCGGGTGCGCGAGTTCCAACAGATCGCTGGTCGTGCCGGTCGCAAGGGCTTCGACGACATCGGCGACGTGTGGGCCCAAGCGCCGAACCACATCACCGAGAACATCAAGGCCGAAGCCAAAGCCGGCGACGACCCGAAGAAGCGCAAGAAGCTCGTCAAGAAGAAGCCACCGGACCGCGGCTATGCCCACTTCGGCGAAGAGACCTTTGACAAGCTCGTCAACGGTGCGCCCGAAGAGCTGGTGTCGAGCTTCGGCGTGAGCCACCAGATGATGCTCAACGTCCTCGATCGCCCCGGCGACGGGTGTGCGGCCATGCGGAAGCTGCTCGTCGACAACCACGAGCCGCGCAAGAAGCAGCGAACCCACATCCGACGTTCGATCGGGATCTACCGGTCGCTCGTCGATGCGGGCGTGATCGAGCAACTCGACGAGCCCGATGACGAGGGCCGAATGGTCCGCGTCACGATCGACCTGCAGGACGATTTCGCCCTCACCCAACCGCTGTCGCTCTTCGCGGTCGAAGCGATCGAGGCGCTCGAAGCGAGCCCTTCCGACGAGCCCGAGGTGCCCGACGAAGCAGCTGTCGACGAAGCGGATCTCGACGAAGACGCAGTACCTGCGCCAGCCGGCCCGGTACACCTGGCAGTCGAGTACGAGCTCAACGTGTTGAGCGTTGTCGAAGCGGTTATCGAGTCGCCTCGGGTGATCTTGGCTGCGCAGCTCAACCAGATGCGCGGCCAGCTCGTGAGCGACCTCAAGGCTCGGGGCGTCGAGTACGAGGAGCGCATGGAACGCCTCGAGGAACTCGAATGGCCCAAGCCGCTCGCCGATTTCTTGTACCCGGCATTCGACGTCTTCCGCCGCCATCATCCGTGGGTCGGGCACAACAATGTCGAGCCCAAGTCGATCGTCCGGGACATGTGGGAGCGGGCGATGACGTTCGCCGAGTACGTGAACCACTACGGCCTCAAACGATCCGAGGGCGTGCTGCTTCGGTACCTGGGCGATGCCTACAAAGGCCTCGTGCAGAACGTTCCCGAGGACGCCAAGACCGACGAGCTCTACGACCTCACCGACTGGCTGGGCGAACTCGTTCGCCAGGTCGATTCGAGCCTGCTCGACGAGTGGGAGAAGCTCACCAACCCCGAAGACCCCGACGACGATGCTGCCGAGGTGGTGCCGCCCCGTCGCGATGTCACGACGAACGAGCGGGGATTCCGCACCATGGTCCGCAACGAAGCGTTCCGCTGGATCCACCTGCTGGCTCGCGAGGACTTCACCGGTCTCAAGGCCACAAGCAAGCTGTCGAGTGATGAGCTGCACGACCGGTTCGCTGCGTACTTCGATGACCACGAGCAGGTGATCACCGGGGCCGAGGCCCGTGGCCCGCAACACTTCGCCTATGACCGCGAGAGCGGCAAGGTCGTGCAGACCGTTGTCGATCCCGAGGGCTTCAACGAGTGGAAGGTCGAAGGTCTTGTCGACCTCGACGCCAGCGCCGACCATGGCATGGCCGTGGTCGAACTGACCGACATCGTGCGCCTGTGAGCGGCCCCTCCGGCAATAACCCATCCGACAGGGACGCGTCCAACCGGGAGCAGTGGGCCGAGCCAGGCGAGCAGGTTCCGCTGCATGCCTATGGCGAACCACCTCCGGACGAGTCGGAGTTGATGGATGCTGGCGCTCCCGCTCCAGGCTCGTCGCCCGCGAGCGGTCCGACACCCAGCGCACCCACACGGACCACTCACGCACAGACAGCCCTGCCGGAAAGCGCAGCCGGCGAGCCGCCGAGGCCGACCGATGACGAGGTTCGTGCCGAACTCGCGCAGGACATCGCGGCACTTGCCGGACCCGATGCTTCACCGCGAGCCGAGCAGCTCGACGCCGTGCTCGCCGTCGCAGCTCATCGCCGCCGCACGCTGCTCGTCGCCCGCACCGGGTTCGGCAAGTCGGCGGTGTACTTCTCGACGACCCGCATGCTTCGGTCCCGAGGCTGGGGTCCGACCGTCGTCGTCTCGCCGCTCTTGGCCCTGATGCGCGACCAGGTCGCGGCCGCCGAACGGCTGGGGCTCAAGGCCGTCACGATCAACTCGTCGAACCTCGGCGCGTGGGAAGAGATCGAGTCCGAGATCGCGGCGAACAATGTCGACCTGATGCTCATCGCGCCAGAACGGCTCGCCAACCCCGGCTTCCGCCGCCGGGTGTTCTCGAAGCTCCAGGAGACGCCGTTCATGCTCGTGTGCGACGAGGCGCACTGCATCAGCGACTGGGGCCACGACTTCCGACCCGATTATCGCCGACTGCGGCGCCTGCTCGATGAGTTGCCGCCGTGGACCCCGGTGCTCGCCACGACCGCGACGGCGAACCAGCGCGTCACCGACGATGTCGCCGCCCAGCTCGGCGAAGAGACCCTCGTGTTACGCACCACGCTCGACCGCGAGTCACTGCATCTCGGTGTCGTCGACCTGCCCGACGATGCCCATCGGCTGGCCTGGCTCGGCGGTCATCTCGACTCGCTGCCGGGGTCGGGGATCATCTACACGCTGACCGTCGCTCAGGCACATGAGACGGCGTCGTGGTTGGCGTCGCAAGGTCACGACGTTGGCGCATACACCGGCCAAGTTGACCCCGAAGAACGGCTCGAACTTGAGTCCCGCTTGCGCGCCAACGACCTGAAAGCGCTCGTCGCGACCAGTGCGCTCGGCATGGGCTTCGACAAGGGCGACCTGGCGTTCTGTGTCCACCTGGGACTTCCGCCGACACCGGTCGCCTACTACCAGCAGATCGGTCGCGCCGGTCGCAACATCGACCGGGCCGAGATCATCGCGCTCCCCCGCCCCGTCGAAGACGCCCGGATCTGGTCGTGGTTCGAGTCGGTCGCCATGCCGAGCGAAGAGCTGTGCATGACGGCCCTCAACCAGCTCAACCCGCACGAACCGACCGGCATCGCTGACCTTGAGCGCTACGTCAACCTGGGCCGCTCCCGCCTGTCGACGCTGATGAACATTCTCGAAGTCGACGGCGCCGTCGAACGCGTCGGCTCGGGCTGGATTCGCTCGTCGTTCCCCTGGGCCTACAACCATCAGGTCGCCCAGACGCTCAAGGAACTGCGCCGCGACGAGGGCGAGCAGATGCGCACCTGGGCCGACCTCGACGCCTGCCGGCTCCGCTACTTGCGCGAGGCCCTCGACGATCCCGAGGCCACCGACTGCGGGCGCTGCGACCGCTGCACCGGCACGACGATCGTCGCCGAGCCCGACCCCGAACTCGTTGCCAAAGCTGCCGCCCACCTGCGTGGCGGCGATGTGATCGTCGAACCCCGCCGCCAGTGGCCGACCCGGCTCGATTCACCGAAGGGCAAGATCAAGCCCGACGCTCAAGCCCGACCTGGGCGAGCGCTCGCCCGCCTTGGCGATGGCGGCTGGCATCCAACCGTCGAGGCGCTGCTCACCCAGGCTCGCAATGGAGCGCCCGTGAACGTGTCCGAGGACATGATCCGCGGCTGCGCCGGGGTCCTCAAGCGATGGGGCTGGGACGAACGTCCGACGTGGATCTGCCCGATGCCGTCACGGCGCTCTGCCGCTCTCGTCGACGCCGTCGCTGAGGGTCTCGGCGCACTCGGCAAGCTGCCGGTTTACCGCTGCCTCGGCGAGGCCCCCGGATTCGACGGCGGCTTCCAGGCCGACCAGGCCAACAGCGCCCACCAGGTCCTCAACGTGTGGAACCGGTTCGTCATCGACACGGCCGCGCTTCCGCCCGACGACATCCGTCGCGGACCGGTGCTGCTTATCGACGACGAAGTCGACAGCCGCTGGACCCTCACCGTCGCCGCATTCCGCCTGCACGACGCCGGCCTCGGTCCTGTTCTGCCCTTCGTCCTGCGTACTCGCTAACGGTCAGGGAGCGACGCCGATGTTGACGAACGGTGCCTGGCACCCGTTCGTCCTCACACCAGCGAGCTCGTGGCGATAACGTGTGCGCCGTGAAGGTTCTCGTGACGTACCGCAGTCGCACCGGCAACACCGAAGCCGCCGCTGAATACATCGGCGGCGAGTTCGCCGCTCGTGGCCACGACGTGCTCGTGCGCCCATTCGATGGGCTCGACTTCGCCGAAGTGTCCGCTGCTGACCTGGTCTGCGTTGGCACTTGGGTCGACGGGCTGATCCTGTTCGGTCACCGCCCCGGCGACACCGGCAAGCTGCGCGAGATTCCAATGCTGTGGAACAAGCCGACGGCTGCGTTCATGACCTACGCATTCCACCCCGGCAACTGCATCGACGAGTTCGCCGACTGGCTCGAGTCCGAACTCGGCGCCAACATCATTGCCGGCGAAGCCATGCGAGCGAAGCACCTCGAGAAGCTCGCTCCCGGGTTCGTCGACGACGTGCTCAAGCGCGTCAAGGTCAGCGCCTGAGGTTGCGGCCGGCAGTCACCGCTGTCGTCACGTTCCTGGCCGTCGCACTTCTCGCGAGTGCATGCGGCGGCGAAGACGAGTCCCCGTTTCCTCCGTTCGCGGCCACGTCGCCGATCGAAGAGCTTCTTGGCGCTCCGATCGACCCCGTCGAAGCCGCCGCTTGGGACGAGGCCCTGATTCAGATCTCGATCACCAACTGCATGGCCGACGCTGGCCATGCGTACCAGCCCGACCCGACCTTGCTCGCCTTTCAGCCCGAGGGAATGGTGCCGGGGGCGGCACCGCCCGGCCCTGAGGTCGCTGACATCGATGACGCTCGCTCGATGCTGTCCTGGATGACGTCGGAGTACGAGATTGCGTTGCTGCCCGAAGAAGATCAGTCATCAGCTCGGGCCGCCTTCGACCCGAACTTCGACGCGACGCGCACCGATGCCGAGCGCGACACGTATTGGCAAGACTTGACGGGTGGGCCGACCGGTCCTGGGTGTCTGCAGAACTCCGAGTCTGCGCCGCTTGCGGATCCGAATCGCGATGGCGGCTTGATTGCGCAGTTCAACCAAGCTGCCGAGACGGCCTACGCAGCAGACCCCGACGTGATCGCTGGCGCCGAAGCCTGGCGCACCTGCATGACTGATGCTGGCTACGACTACTCGTCACCCGCCGACGCGGAGCGCCAGTTGCGGGGCCAAGCGGCAGGCACGAGCCGCCTGACCGATGAAGAAGTTGCTGCTGGCGACGCCGGCAGTGTCGTCGTCCAGGCTCGCATCGTCGACGAACTGACCGAGATCGCCGCCCTCGAAGCCGAAGTCGCAGCGACATCACAGGGCTGCGCCACAGAGTGGCTGGTTGCCAGGGCAGCGGTACGAGCGGCCGTCGCCGACGACTTCGTCGAACGCTTCGGCTGAGCCACAGGATGCCGATTGAAGCGCCCGATAGCTGGGGAGATTTCGCACTCGAAAGCGACATGCAAGGCCGCGAGCTTGCGCAACGCCTCGATGCCGAAGATGCCGCCGATGGCCGGGACTGGTGACGGCGCCGAGCAGGCTTCGCCACCGCTGACCTAGCGGCGGCGCACGACTCGGAAGCCAAGGTCGGCGGCAGAAAGATCGGCCAGCACCGCAGCTCGGGCGGTGACCCGCTCGCTACCGCCACGGGCCACACGGTGGGTGCCAGCGGTTGGGCCGGTTGGATTCACCCGTTGCTCATCGCGGAAGAAGTCTGGCGAGTACCAGTCATCGCACCACTGCCACAGCTCCCCCACGACCGCGTTCCCAACGAACAAGGCCTCGTTCGCTGCGGTCCAGGCCCACTCCGCCTCGGTCGGGAGCCGCACGCCCGCCCATCGACAGAACTCGAACACGTCGAGCCACGACACATGCACCACCGGAGCGTCGGGAGTGCCTTGACCAGCCGCCCACCAGTCCAGCGCTCCGATCGGATCGCCAGGCTCGACGCACCGTCGGAAGCTGCTTCGCTCGACCTCGGCGATCGAGCGGTAGCCAGTCGCCTCGACGAACGCGGTCCACTGCGCGACGGTCACGGGCTTGGCGGAGACGGCCATGGAGCCAACGGTCACGGTGCGGCTGGGGCGTTCGTCGTCAGGCGCATCGTCGGCATCGCTGCCCATAACGACACGTCCCATCGGGAGCTCGAGCCAATCGAACTCTGCTCCACCCTCGACCGGCGGTCCGACCCTAGGTCCCAACGACGGCCAGCCCCATCGACCGGGCTGCGTTCGCCTGGCGCACGTCGAAGGTCAAAAAGGTGGTCCGAGCTCCAGCCCGAAGGGCACAGGCGATATGGATTGAATCGAGCGAACGGCAACCCGTCTGCTCAGCTATCCGAGACGCGTCGTTACACGTGGTCGCGTCGACGGCGATCAACGCAAATGCGTCAAGGTCGTGCAGAAATTGTCGCTTCGCATGTGTAGCGTCAGGCTCATCGAGCAGCCGAGCTAGGTTGCGGCGTACCTCGACCTCGGTGATACGGGATGTTGCCAAGACAGGGTCGCTACCAAGCAGCACATCGGCAGCAGCCGAGTCGTGCTCAGCGACGTAGCGCTTCACGAGCGCAGACGAGGCGGCGTAGAGCGCCATCCGTCAGGAACCCCTGTCATCATCAAGTACGGCGAGCACCGATTCCTGGGCCTCGAAGCGGGTGGCCGCATCGAGCGAAGTGCGGCGAGGAGCCTCGATCCAACCTTCAGCGATACCCCGTTCGAGCGAAGCTCCTTCGTCGAACGCAACCAGCCGAGCGACCGGCGTGCCCCGATCCGTGACCACGATTGACTCGCCTGCCGCTGCCTTCGCGAGGTACTCCGACAGTTTTGCCTTCAGATCTCGAACGCCAACTTCCATGTAGTCACCGTACAGGCAGCCTGTGACTACATCAAGGAGCTGGCGAAGCGGCGAGCATCACGCCAATTGCTGGAGGCGCTCGACTGCGGCGTCGAGGACGTGATCTTGTTTGCAGAAGGCGAAGCGCACCAGGTGCCGACCTTCGTCTTTGTTCGTGTAGAAGACCGACGACGGAATCGCCACGACGCCGACGCGCTCGGGCAAGGCCAGGCAGAAGTCTCGACAGTCGTCGCCGCCTACCGATCGAATGTCCACCGTTGTGAAGTACGTGCCCTGGGGGCTGAACACGTCGAAACCAGCCGACTCGAGCACGGCGTTCAGCCGGTCTCGTTTGGCTTGCAGCTCCGCAGCGAAACCTTCGAAGAAGTCATCGCCGAGCCGGAGCCCGGTCGCGATCGCCGGCTGGAACGGCGCCGCGTTCACGAACGTCAGGAACTGCTTTACCGATCGGATCGCTCCAATCAGGTCCGGCCGCGCACAGGCCCAGCCGACTTTCCATCCGGTGAACGAGAACGATTTTCCGCCGCTGCTGATCGTGACGGTGCGGTCGGCCATACCGGGCAGCGTCGCGATCGGAATGTGCTGGTTGCCGTCGAACGTCAGGTGCTCGTAGACCTCGTCGCTGATCACGAGCAGGTCTCGGTCGAGCGCAAGTTCGGCGATCTGCATGAGCTCGGTTCGGGTGAAGACCTTGCCCGTCGGGTTGTGGGGCGTGTTGAGCAGGATCGCTCGCGTCTTGTCGGTGACAGCGCCTCGCAGCTCATCGAGATCGAACTGCCACGCATCGCCATCGGCATCGCTCGCCGGAGGACGCAGGGTCACGACCTTGCGCACGCCACCGGCGAGAGCGATTCCCGCGGCGTAGCTGTCGTAGTACGGCTCGAACATGACGACCTCGTCGCCCGGCCGAATGAATGCCATCAGCGATGCGGCCAGCGCCTCGGTCGCACCGGCAGTGACGAGCACCTCGGACGCCGGATCGAACTCAAGCCCCCAAAACCGTTGCTGATGTTCGGCAACGGCCTCTCGTAGAACCGCCTCGCCGGGCAACGGCGGGTACTGATTTACGCCGCCAGCAAGTGCGGCAGCGGCAGCGTCGAGTACCTCTTGAGGACCATCGGTGTCCGGGAAACCCTGACCGAGGTTGATCGAGTTGGTGGCGACGGCAAGCGCGGACATCTCGGCGAAGATCGTTTCGCCGAACTCAGCGAGCCCGGGATGACCGCTGAAGCTCATGCGCCCGCCTGTCCCCTCGCTTCGTACGCCTGGTCCATGAGCTCTTGGAGCACGACACCGAGGCGCTCGGAGTACGCAGCACGGTCTCCAACCGTGACTCGCTTGCCCGACGCGCTCGGTGGCTCGATCAGCTCGCCGACCTGGATGATGACCTTTTCCCGCTTCGGGAACTTGGCGCCCTTGCCCATGGCCTCGCCCGTGCCCGCGATGCCGATCGGTAGCGCTTTCGCTCCGGTCTTGGCAGCGAGATAGGCAACGCCGTCATAGATCTCGCCGATTCCGGTGCCCTCTTGGCGGGTGCCTTCGGGGAACACGAACATCGCTTCGCCCTTGTCGAGCAACATGCGCGCCGCCCGAAGTGCTTCGCGATCCGCAGTGCCTCGTTCCACCGGAAAGGCACCAAGCGCCGACACGACCCAGCCCCACAGCTTGCCGTTCCACATCGACCGCTTGGCCAGAGCGCGGGTGCGTCGTGTCGATGCCGACCCGACCAGCATGGAGTCAAGATTTGATCGGTGCACCGGGGCAAGAATCAGCGCGCCCTCGGTTTTCAGGTTCTCGACATGACCCCGGACTTCGACCTTGAAATACGGGAACAAAACCCGACGAATCGACCCGGTGATGAAACCGTAGAAGCGCAGCGACGATGACTTCTCACCGACTCGGAGCGCGTACTCCTGGGGATCTTCAATTGCAGCCACATGGCGACGCTAACCGCTCTGGCGGCAAGTAGCGTTGCCTCTGATGACCCGCCGACTGCTCTTGGCCGTACTCGCTCTGGCCCTCATCACAACGGCCTGCAACAACGAGGACAACTCGATCCCGCCGGTCGAGACCCAGGACCGAATCATCGCCACGGCGAACACGACCGATGACCCGACCATGTTGCGCGTCACCTGGTTCCCTGCGCCGTGCGAGGCGTTCAACGGCGTGCTCGTCGACCTCGACGAGCAGTACGCCAACCTGACCGTCAAGGTCACTGTCGACGTCGAGAGTTGCCCTGACCTGGCCCGTTCCGAAGCCATGGTCGATCTCGGCGAACCACTCGGCGACCGCGAGGTCTGGGACCGAGCCTTCGGCAACACCGTCGCTCTCGACGCGCCGCCCCAATAGAAGCGTGCCGAACCGCTGAGCGCGCACGTCGCATTGGCAACCGAACGCGACCTAACAAGTGACGAACGCCGCTGAGAGGTCCTGTTCACCGCGCCGCCTCAGCTGGGAAACACCCGCTCCATAGCTTGCCCACGGGGCACGACGAGGGGTGTAGAGCGTCGTGAACACACGACCGCACCGCACGTGCCCGCGAAAGGAACTTCGTGAGAGCGAAACGTGTACTACAGCCACTCGTGTTGGTTCTGGCCCTCGCCTTGTTCGCCGCCGCGTGCGGTGGCAGCGACGAGCCGGAAGCCTCATCGGCGACCGAAACCGCAAGCAGTGAATCGACCACGACCGAAACAGAAACCGAGACCGCATCGGAGGTGTCCGACGACATCTGCGTTGAAGGTGACACCGTGAAGCTCGGCTTCCTCAACTCGACATCGGGTGTGATGGCGATTAGCGAACAAACCGTGAGGGACTCGCTCACGCTGGCCGCCGAAGAGATCAATGCCGACGGCGGCATCTTGGGCAAGCAGATCGAGGTCATCGAAGAGGACGGCCAAAGCGAACCTACGATCTTTGCCGAGAAGATCAACAAACTGCTGACCGAAGACGAAGTCGCCGCTGTCTTCGGCGGATGGACCTCAGCATCTCGCAAGGCCATGCTGCCGGTCGTTGAGGGCGCAAACGGCCTGCTCTTCTACCCGGTCCAGTACGAGGGTCTCGAGGCCTCACCGAACATCTACTACACCGGAGCGACCACCAACCAGCAGATCATCCCAGCCATGGACTTCCTCGCCTCTGAGGGCGTCGAAACGCTGTTCCTCGCCGGTTCGGACTACGTCTTCCCTCGTACGGCCAACAAGATCATCAAGCAGTACGCCGAAGAACTTGGCATCGAGATCGTCGGCGAGGAATACGTGCCGCTGTCGAGTGACGACTGGACGACCCAGGTCGCGAAGATCGCAGAGGCCCAGCCTGACTTCGTGTTCAACACGATCAACGGTTCGTCGAACGTCGGTTTCATCAAGGCGTACGACGAGGCCGGTCTCGGTCCCGACAACTCGCCGATCATCTCGGTGTCGATCGCCGAGGAAGAGGCCCCATCGATGGGTGTCGACCTGACCGGCCAGTACGCATCTTGGAACTACTTCCAGAGCGTCCAGAGCGATACGAACTCGACGTTCATCGAAGCCTTCCAAGCCAAGTACGGCGACCGTCCGACCTCGGATCCAATGCAAGCGGCCTACGTCGGCCTGTACCTGTATCGGAACATCGTCGAGAAGGCCGAGTCGTTCTGCGTCGAAGCCGTCAACGCTGCTTCCGACGGTGTGACGTTTGATGCTCCCGAGGGTCTTGTCACGATCGATGGCTCGAACCACCACATCGCGAAGACCGGTGTGATTGGCCAGATCAACGCCGACAACCAGTTCGACATCGTCTGGACCTCGGGCGAACCAATCGAACCGGACCCGTTCCTCGAGGACTACGCCTGGTGGGACCCGAACAGCTGATCCGCAGCATTTTGTAAGTGCCCAGGGGCGTCAGACGGCGCCCCTGGTCACTCCACCCCGTCCCCCACTCCGGAACCCTCACATGGATGCATTGACGACCCCATTCCTGACCGGTACTGCGACCGGCGCAATCCTGCTCATGGCCGCTCTCGGTCTGACTCTCACCTTCGGCCAGATGGGTGTCATCAACATGGCCAATGGTGAGTTCCTGATGGTCGGCGCCTACGTCGCCTACCTCACCCAGCAAGTGATCAGCTCCGCCGGCGTGTCGATCATCATTGCGATCCCGATTGCGTTCGTTGTCGCCGGGCTCTTGGGTCTCGTCCTCGAAGCGACCGTCATTCGATGGATGTACGACAGACCGCTCGACACGTTGTTAGCGACGGTCGGTGTGGCGCTCGTGCTTCAGCAACTCGCGAAGGACATCTTCGGCGCCCAAGGCGACCCAGTCGTGCTCCCTGGATGGCTCGATGCTCGCATCAACGTCTTCGGCTACGAGTGGCCGTTGCGCCAGCTGTTCACCATCCTGTTGGCCGTCGCCTCGCTCGCGTTGCTCAACGCGTTGCTTCGCTACACCTCGTTCGGTCGCCGGATCCGAGCAACGGTGCAGAACCGCCAGCTCGCCGAGACCCAGGGAGTTCCGACCCGCAACGTTGATCGCATGACGTTCTTCCTCGGTTCGGGGCTTGCGGGCGTCGGCGGTGTCGCCATCTCACTGATCTCCGGCACCAACCCGACGCTGGGGACGTCCTACATCATCCCGGCGTTCCTCGTTGTCGTGTTGGGCGGCGTCGGCCAGCTCAAAGGCACCGTGCTCGCAGCTTGGGGCGTCGGCGTTGCAACGGCCTTCCTGACCGATTGGACGAGCGGCAGCATGGCTCAGGTCATGACGTTCGCCCTCGTGGTCGCCATGTTGACCTTGCGCCCGCAAGGTCTGTTCACCGTGCGCACCAGGTCGCTCGCATGACCGCAGTCGTACCGGAAACCAAGGTCACCGACGTCACCGCCGCCGACCCGCCACCAGAGATCATTCCGGCCCGGCATCGCCGCTCGCCGGTGAAGGACTATGGCGCGCTGGTCGGGATCGCGGTGCTCGCCGCCATTCTTCTCCTCTGGGCGCCGAGCTCGCTGAGTTCGTTCCGCTTGTCCAACCTCGGCCGGTACTGCGCCCTCGCACTCGCGTCGATGGGGATCGGGCTCGCGTGGGGACGCGGCGGCATGCTCGTGCTCGGCCAGGGAGTGTTCTTCGGCCTGGGCGCGTATGCGATGGCCATGCACATGAAGCTTGAGGTCGCCGGGCCCGAAGGTGTGCCGGACTTCATGACTCTCTACGGCGACGGGACCATGCCGGTGTGGTGGGAGCCGTTCCGCAGCGGCACCTTCACCGTGTTCGCGATCATCTTCATTCCCGCCGTTGTGTCGTTGCTGATGGGCTGGGCGATCCTCAAGCGCCGAGTCAAGGGCGCGTACTTCGCGATCTTGACTCAGGCGATGGCCGTTGCGTTTGCGGTGCTGCTCGAAGCGACCGGCAAGGAGACGGGCGGCTTCAACGGACTCAACACGTTCTCCACCGTGTTCGGCTACAACCTCTTCGACCCCGAGGTGAAGCAGAACCTGTACCGCGTTGCGGCCGGGCTGGTGATCGTCTTCCTGCTCATCCTCTGGCAGCTGTATAGGAGCCGTTACGGCGAGCTTCTCGTCGCCACCCGTGACGCTGAGGAGCGCATCCGGTTCCTCGGCTACGACCCCGCCAACATCAAACTGGTCGCCTTTGTGACTGCTGCGGTCATGGCTGCGGTCGGCGGTGCGATGTTCGTACCGATCGTCGGCATCATTTCACCGCTCGACGTAGGCGCCTCGGCATCGATCCTGCTCGTTGCCGGCGTTGCGCTCGGCGGACGCACGTCACTGTTCGGTCCGGTGCTCGGCGCCATCGCCGTCGGCTACGGCCGTTCGACCTTGTCTGAGTCGTTCCCGACGCAATGGACCTACTTTCTCGGCGGGCTCTTCGTCGTCGTCATCCTGCTGCTGCCCGGGGGCGTTGCCTCGATCGGGTCGAAGTTGGCCGGGCTTCGCAAGCGAGAGGTCCTCACGTGACGGCATCCTTCCTCGGCGAGGACTACCTGGAGATCCGAGACCTCACCGTCGACTTCGATGGCTTCAAGGCCGTCAACGGCGTGGACCTCACGCTGCTGCAGGGCCGCCTGCACTTTCTGATCGGCCCGAACGGTGCGGGTAAGACCACACTCGTCGACGCATTGACCGGGCTCGTGCCTGCTACCGGAACAGCGGCATTTCGCAACAAAGACCTCCTTGCGATGAAATCGCACCAGATCGTGCGAGCCGGCGTAGGCCGCACGTTCCAAACGGCGACGGTGTTCGAGGAACTGAGCGTGCTTCAGAACCTCGATATTGCCGCCGGGATGCACCGTCGAGCGCACACGGCACTCCGAGCGCGCCGCGAGGCTCCCGTACGTGTTTCCGAGGCCCTCGAAACGATTGGTCTGGCCAATTTGGCGAACCGGTCTGCTGGGGTGCTGGCGCACGGCCAAAAGCAGTGGCTCGAGGTCGGCATGCTTCTCGTCCAGGACGCCAAAGTCATGTTCCTCGACGAGACCGTGGCTGGCATGAGCGATGCCGAGCGATCCGAGACAGGCCAGCTACTCCAGCGGATTGCTCCGGAGCGCACGATCGTCATCATCGAACACGACATGCACTTCATGCGCAGCTTCGCCGACTTTGTCACGGTGATGCACTCAGGCGAGATCTTGGCCGAAGGCACTGTCGCGGAGGTCCAAGCCGACGAACGAGTGCAAGAGGTCTATATGGGAACACCAACGGGGGCGAAGCGTGACTGACTCGATGCTCGAGCTCGTCGGTGTGACCGCCGGCTATGGCCGATCCAAGGTCCTTTTCGATGTCGACCTCATCGTCCCGAAGGACGGCGCAGCGTCGATCATGGGCCTCAACGGTGCTGGCAAGACCACGCTGTTGCGTGTTGCGGTCGGGCTGCTGCCGGTCATTTCCGGCAAGGTCCTGCTCGACGGCGTCGACATCACGTCGATGCGACCGAACCGTCGGGTGCAACAGGGTCTCGGCTACGTGCCACAAGGCCAGCTTTGCTTCCCGCAGATGACGACCCTCGAGAACTTGCAGCTCGTGTCGCCGGTGCAATCCGACATCGACGAGGTCGTCGACATCTTCCCTGCGCTTCGCGACCTGATGAGTCGCCCCGCCGGACTCCTGTCGGGTGGACAACGACAGCAACTAGCGATTGCCCGGACGCTGCTCGGCAAACCTCGGATGTTGATCCTCGACGAACCTACCGAGGGCATTCAGCCCAACGTTGTCGCCGAGATCGAGCAGGTCATTGTGGATCTGACCGAGCGAGGTGACTTCACTGTGCTGCTCGTCGAACAGCATGTCGGGTTCGCCGTTCGGATCAGCGATCGCTATTACACCCTCGAGTCCGGGCGCATCACGGGCAGCGGCGCCGGGGGCGAGGATGCCATCGACGCGGTTCGAGCGTCGATGGCCGTCTGATGACGCGCGAGGCACCACGACAAGACAAAGTGTGAACCAATGCAACTGACGCCGCACGAACAAGAGCGCATGATGCTCCACGCTGCCGCCGGCATTGCCCGGTCGCGCCAGGAGCGAGGTCTGCGACTCAACTATCCCGAGGCCGTCGCTGTACTTGCGACCTGGGTACTCGAAGCCGCCCGCGATGGCCGACGGGTCGCCGACCTCATGGAGGACGGCCGCCATGTCCTGAGTCGCTCCGACGTCATGGAAGGTGTCCCCGAGATGCTCCAGGAGGTACAGGTCGAAGCGACCTTTCCCGATGGCACCAAACTCGTCACGCTGCACGACCCGATCAGCGGCAGCGACGCACCCGACGCAGTCGGCATGATTCCGGGCCAGATCGCCGGACCGGACGACCCGATCGAGATCAACGCCGGCCGGCCCGTGATCACCCTGCGGGTCGAGAACGCCGGAGACCGTCCCGTCCAGATCGGATCGCACTATCACTTCGCCGAAGCGAACCCCGCCTTGGCCTTCGACCGCGAGCTGGCCCGTGGGCACCGCCTCGACATCCCTGCCGGAACCGCAGTCCGTTTCGAGCCAGGCATCGCCATGGACATCGACCTGGTTCCCTTTGTCGGCGCCAGGGTGATCCCAGGACTGCGCAGCGCCGTGAGCGGCCCGCTGGACGACGACACCGAGGCGACAGGACCGACGCCATGAGCTTCATCGATCGCGACCGATATCGGGCGCTCTACTGGCCGACCACCGGCGACCGCATTC
>CALDGN010000342.1 GCA_937942965.1 uncultured Acidimicrobiales bacterium
TCGGAGGTGCATCCGAGGGAATCAGTGAGCGGCTGAGCGCATCGAACCGGGTCACGCCCCAGGCGACGAGCGTCGCGCCGGCGATGACGCCGAGCCCGTCGAGGTACACGGTCGTGGCGAGGCGATTGCGTACGACGGTCACGATGAGCAGAGCGGCAACGGCAATGAGCGGAAGTAGCCACAGCAGGCGTTCGGGCTCGGTCTCGGTGGGCACGGACCGGAAGGCGACGGAGCCGAGGACAAGTGCGAGTCCAGCCACAACGAGCACGGCGGCTGTCAGTGATACTCGGCCGCCCTTGAGCCCGACGAAGCCCAGCCCCGCAGCGACGATTGCGCCGACGATGCCGGGCCACAGCGGTGGCTCGTCGAGTAGATAGCTGGCGACGGTGATGGTGACGTCTTGGCCGTCAACCCGCAGCGGCACGGTCGCTTCGAGGACCTGATCGCCGGCCTGAGCCCCGGGAGGCTGCTGGGGGTTCATCCAGTGGCTGCGATGGTCGTGCCAGGCGTAGCGGCCGTTGTCCGCCACTCGGTTCCACTGCGGCGGGGCCTGGTAGTCGACGAAGGCGGGAAGCTCTGCTTCGGTGCCGTAGCGGTCTTCGTTGAGCCAGGTCGATGGGGAGCGGCGGTTCTCGATGACCGTGCCGTCCGCGTCGAAGCGCAGGTAGTCCTCGCCGCGGTAGCCAACGACGACGATCTCGACCGGTTCGAGCTGCTCAAGTGCGATAAACGCATCGCCGCCAATCATCGAGACCTTGAACGCCGACGTCGCCGGTTCGATCGACACGATGTCGGTCCGATAGTCCGTCGGTCCGGCGGCGTCGGCCCACGCGGCGGGCGCGGCCGCGATGAGCAACATCCACACCACGAGAGCGAGGCTGAGCGCTCGGCGTGCGGTCGACATCACGCGCTGATGATCACGCGGATCTGGCCGCTCGGATGCACGGTGCATTCGCCGATGAACTCACCGGGACTGGAGAACGTCTGGTTGAGCGTCGCCTGCGCAGGCACGAAGAAGGGTCCAACGAGATGGCCTCGGTCGTCTTCGTTCACAATGCGAATCGTCTCGCCGACTGTCGCTTCGAGTCGAGCCGGAAGGATCTCGAGCGGGTTGCCATTGTCGAGCGCTTCGCCCGCGCCCTCGGGAATCGTGAAGTCCCAGTCCGCAACGGCGGTCTCGCTGGCGTCTTCGACGTCGAAGACCTCGGTGCCACTCGAACAGCCGGCGATGGCCAACAAGATCGCAGCGCTGGCCGCAAGCTCGCGCGCCGTCTTCGCTGCACGCATCCGGGAGGGTCGCATGGGAGCTGGCCGCATCAGGCTTGGGTCCGGTCCAGCAGAATCGTCAAGTCGTTGACGATGTCGTCGGTCGTCACCCCGAATGGCCAGGTCAGCACCAGCGAGCCGGTGTCATCGACGGCGAACAGGTTGGTGGTGTGGCCGACCTCGATCTCGCCCGCATCGTCGGTCACGATGCGGTAGTCCGCGCCGAACGCAAACGCCGTCTCTCGCAGCAGCGTCTGATCCTCGGTCCGCAGCGCCGTCGCGTCAGCGATGAAGGTCTCGACATAGTTCGTCAAGATCTCGGCGGTGTCACGATCCGGGTCGATCGTCACGACTGCGACGTCGACCTCGTCGGCGCGGGCGCCCAGTTCATTCAAGGCGATCCGGGTGTCGGCCAGCGTCGTTGGGCAGAAGTCGGGGCAGTTGGTGAAGGCGAAGTACACCATCAAGATCTCGTCGTCGTCGGCACGGAAGTCGAAGTCGCCTCCGGCCTGGTTGACGGCGGGCAACGAATAGGTGCCGACAGCTGGGTCGGGTTCGATCTCATAGCCGGCGAGCGTGGCTTCTTCGCCGCCGCAGGCTGCCGCGATCAGCGCGAATGCGAGCAGCACTGAGGCAAGACGGGTCACTTGATCTCCCGGATGTAGGCGATGACCAGTTCGATCTGATCGTCGTCGAGCGCGTTCCTGGGCATCTTCAACGTGTAGTCCTTGACGATCTGGCCCTGCGGGTCGGTGATCGAGTTGTACAGGTACTCCTCGTCGGCGATCACCGTCGTGCCATCGGCCAGCGGTACGGGTTCGTTGTAGAGACCCTGCCAGCTCGGCGCGGTCACGCCCTGGCCGTTCTTGCCATGGCACGAGGCGCAACCGCTCGCATTGGCGATCTGGCGCCCTTCGGCGGCCACAGGAGACAGTTCCAACGGCGGATTGCCGCCGCACGCGGTCGCCGCCAGCAAAAAGCCAACGATTCCGAGCACCAGGGACACGCGGAGTGAACCGAAAGAAGGCATCAACAAACATGGTCGCTGGTCAAACGCCAAAAGTTCCCGCACCCATACCCAATTCCTTGGGTTGCAATCGAACCGACATGAACGGTTCTCGGCTGGCCGCCAAGCGCCAAAGAAGGCCGAAAAATACATCAAGGCCCGGCGCTTTGGTAGAACGCCGAGCCTTGATGCCGGAGACGGAAGAGTGCGTTCGGGATCAACGCCCTTCCGGGTGAAGTGCGACGTGGGACGTACGTCGCACAACAACTGGCGGTCGGAGTCAGGGCGACAGCGACCGTCCAGATCTTTTAGAAGTCTTCGTCGAAGTTGACGGTCCCTTCGACGCCCACCTGGTACGACGACACGGTGCGCTCGAAGAAGTTCGAGAGCTGCTGTACGTCTTGCAGTTCCATAAAGGCAAACGGATTCGAAGCGCCAAAGCGAGGGGCGAAACCGAGCATGCCCAGGCGCTGGTCGGCGACGAACTCGAGGTAGCTGCGGGTGTCCGCCAGCGACATGCCGGTGATGCCTTCGCTGAGCAGATCCTGGGCGAACAGGAATTCGCAGTCGACGGCCTCGGCGAGCATCTCTGAGATGCGCTCGTTCATGGCGTCGTCGAACAGATCAGGCTCTTCGGCCCGGACGGTCTCGACGACCTCGAGGGCGAAGTTCATGTGACCGCTCTCGTCACGGAACACCCAGTTGGTGCCGTCAGCGAGACCGTTCAGCAGCCCCTTGGACCGCAGGAAGTACACGTAGGCAAACGCTGCGAAGAAGAACAGGCCCTCGATGCAGGTCGCAAAGCAGATGAGGTTCATCAGGAACTGACGACGCTCGTCTTTGGTGGTCAGCTCATCGACACCGTCGAGGCTCGACATGTACTTGAAGCAGAAGTCAGCCTTTTGCTTGATCGAGGGGATGTTCTCAACCGCGGCGAACGCTGCCTGGCGCTCGGCCATGTCGGGGATGTAGTTGTCGAGCAGCGTCAGGTAGAACTGGACGTGCAGCGCCTCTTCGTAGAGCTGGCGTGACAGGTACATGCGGGCTTCGGGCGCATTGATGTGCTGGTACAGGTTCAGTACCAGGTTGTTGGCCACGATCGAGTCGCCGGTGGCGAAGAACGCCACGAGCCGGTTGACCAGGTGACGCTCAGCTGGGGTCAGCTTGCGGTCGAGGTCCGACAGGTCGGTGCTGAAGTCGATCTCGTCGACGGTCCACGTGTTCTTGATTGCATCGCGGTACATGTCGAAGAACTGCGGGTACCGCATCGGGCGCAGCGTCAGATCGAACCCAGGATCGAGAATGTTCTGCGGCTGGGTCGATGTCTCGACGCCGGGTGCGTCGAGCGTGTCCGGCGAAAGCGCAAGCGCTCCGTCGTACTGAGGATCGAGTGCTTCGTTCGAAAGAGCCATCAGTCGCATGCCTCGCAGGTCTCAGGGTTCTCGAGGGAGCAGGCAACGGCGTCCTGATCGCTGAACCGGTTGGAGTTGTTGACGGTCGTCTGGTTGATGCGGGTGGCCGCACGGCTACGCAGGTAGTAGGTGGTCTTGAGACCGGCCTTCCATGCGTGCAGGTACATGGAGCTGAGCTTGCCGATCGTTGGCGTTTCCATGAAGAGGTTCAGCGACTGGCTCTGGTCGATGTAGGCGCCACGGGAAGCGGCCATGTCGATGAGCGAACGCATCGGGAGTTCCCACGCCGTGCGGTAGAGCTCCTTGAGATCCTGGGGGATACCAGGGACGTCTTGGATCGAGCCCTCGGAGGACTTGATCGCCGCAATCATGTCGGCGGTCCAGAGGCCACGAGCCTGCAGGTCACGCACCAGGTAGTTGTTGATCTGGATGAACTCGCCCGAGAGGGTCTCGCGCTTGAACAGGTTGGACACCTGCGGCTCGATGCACTCATAGCAACCCGAGATCGACGCAATCGTCGCCGTCGGGGCAATGGCGATCATGAGCGAGTTGCGCAGGCCGTGCTCGGCGATGCGCTCCTTGAGCGCATCGAAACGCTCAGGCTGGCTTGGTGCTGCGTCGTCCCAGAGGTCGTACTGCAGCTGGCCCTGAGCGGCCCGGGTGTAGTGGAAGTTCTCGTGGGCGCCGTTCTTCTCGGCCAGATCGCAGCTTGCGGTCAGGGCGTGGAAGTAGACCTCTTCGGAGATGCGGGTCGACAGGTCGAGTGCCTCGGGGGAGTCGAACGGCAGACGCAGCTTGAACATGACGTCTTGGAGACCCATGACGCCGAGGCCGATTGGACGCCACTGGGCGTTGGAGTTGCCCGCTTCGTCGGTCGGGTAGAAGTTGATGTCGATCACTCGATCGAGGAACGGCACGGCGGTGCGTACAACGTCGCCGAGCTTGTCGAAGTCGAACATCGGGCCGTCGGGACCGTCGACCACCATGCGGCTGAGGTTGACCGAACCGAGATTGCAGACCGCAGTCTCGTCTTGGTTGGTGACCTCGAGGATCTCGGTGCAGAGGTTCGACAGGTGCACGACTCGAGGTGCTTCGCCCGTTGCGGCAGGAGCGCCGGTCTGGTTGCACTTGGAGTTCGATGCGTCCTTGAACGTCATCCAGCCGTTGCCGGTCTGGGCGAGGGTGCGCATCATGCGGCTGTAGAGATCGCGGGCCGAGACCTGCTTCTCGTAGATGCCGGCTTCTTCGGCCTCGATGTAGGCCCGCTCGAATTCGTCGCCGAAGAGGTCAACGAAGTGGGGGACCTTCTTGGGGTCGAACAGGCTCCACTGCCAGTCCTTTTCGACGCGCTCCATAAACAGGTCGGGGACCCAGTTGGCCAGGTTCAGGTGGTGGGTGCGTCGGGACTCGTCGCCGGTGTTGTCACGCAGTTCGAGGAACTCGTAGATGTCGGCGTGCCAGCTCTCGACGTAGACACACGCAGCGCCCTTGCGCTTGCCGCCCTGGTTGACGGCCTGGACGGAGCTATCGAGGGTCTTGAGCCACGGCACGATGCCGTTGGACAGACCGTTCGTGCCCTTGATGAGCGAGCCACGGCTGCGAATGCGGCTGTAAGAGAGGCCGATGCCGCCGGCGTGCTTGCTGAGGCGAGCGACGTCGGTGTAGCGCTTGTAGATCGACTCGAGGCTGTCCTCGGGGGAGTCGAGCAGGTAGCACGAGCTCATCTGTGGGTGCGCGGTACCCGAGTTGAACAGCGTTGGCGTCGAGGTCAGGTACTCGAGCGAGCTGAGCAGGTTGTAGAAGGTGATGGCTTCGTCGGGGTTCGTGGCGAGGCCGCAGGCGACACGGAGGAAGAAGTACTGCGGCGTTTCGAGTACGTGGCGCTTCTCGGGGTGACGCAGCAGGTAGCGGTCGTAGACGGTGCGCAGGCCGAAGAACTCGAACAGCTTGTCGCGGTCGTGGTCGATGGCGGCGTTGAAGGCCTGGGCGTTGGATTCGACGAACTCGGCAGTCGCTTCGCTGATCAGGCCCACCAGGCGGCCAGCGGCGATCGACTGCGAGAAGGTCTTGACGTTCTCGTTGCGCAGTTCTTCGTGGATGTAGGTCGCCAGCAGGCGGCCGGCGAGCTTGGAGTAGTTCGGCTCTTCGATGATGTTCGACGAGGCCGTCCGGATGGCCAGCTCGTCGAGCTCGATGGTGGTGGCGCCATCGTGGAGACCAGAGATGGTCTTGGTGGCGACTCGCATGGGGTCAACACCGTCGAGACCTTCGGCGCAACGTGCGATCCGGGTCACGATCTTCATGGGGTCGACGGGCTCGAAGCTGCCGTCGCGCTTGCGAACACGCATCTTTGGCGCCGGCAGCGTCGGCGTGTCCGACACGATGCTGATGCCATCGGCTCCGTTGGAGCCAGCGGCTCCTGAGCCTTCAGCGTCGGTCGATGTGGTCTCGATGAGTGCCACGTTGATCTCCCTTGTGTGGAGCGTCGGGACGCTCCTTGTTGTTACGAGACGCTGCGGCTGCGAAGGTCGTTCGGTCGGTGTGAGCTGACCGTTTTGCCCTTGTGCTGTTTGCGGGTGTGACGGGCCTGGCGGCCTGTCAGTGCAGTGTTTTGCGCAGCGGTTGCTGCGTCTCGTGAGCCCTGATGTGTTGTCCCTGGGTGAACGCGGCCTCGGAGCGGTGCGATGTCCGATTCTTCGGGGTCCCTGCCGGGCGACTGGCCCGTGAGGGCTGGTCCCCGCAATCCCGAAGAACGATGGATGCGCACCCCGCCGACGCCGAATTCGGCCCCGTAAGTACCTGGTGAAACTACACCGGAGTAATTACAGCGGGGCAACCAGTTAATCGTCCAGCCGAGGCAAATGTCAAGGGTGGAATTTAGGCTTTTGAGAAATCTCTCGGCCACGCGCGGAGCGCGCGTGTCTCCCCACGGGTCGCGGGGTGATCAACCCTCAGCAACGAGGGGCCCAGAACGTTGGTGCGATGCGGTATTGGCCGAGTCAGGCCGCGTTGGCTCGAGCTGCGTCGAGCCGATCCAGCACCGAAGCGGTCGTGGCCGCCGCAAAGAATTCTCCGACCGTGTCGACCAGATGTGCGAGCGATCGGCAGGCAAAAAGGACCGGTTGGTAGGTCGAGATGTCGTAGGAGAGGGTCCCCATGGCGTCAATATCGACCGGTCGGACCTGCGCATGGTGTCGAAACCAGTCGAGTTCACCGACCGAAGACAACAGTCCCGCTCCATGCGCTCGCGGCCCGGCGTTGGTTTCGACGACGCCGAACTCGATGGAGAACCAAAACACATCCGCGATGAATTGGCGGGCCTCGGCGGTCTCCATTCGCAACATGGCGGTTCCGGCTTCGCGATGGACCATCGCCAGGTGCGGCTCGGCCAGACACGTGCCGTGGCCGATGACCTCGTGGATGATGTCGGGCTCGGGTGTGTAGAGCGGAGCGTCGTGGTGGCGGATGTATTGCGTCGACAGGAAGCGGCCGTTGGCCAACGCGCCGAAGAACTCGTTGACCGGCACGAGTCCGGGAACCGCTCGAAACTCGAAACCGGTTCGAGGGACAAGCGCGCCGGAAACCTCGTGTAACTGAGGCACGCGCCCAGTGGGCAAGTCGAGTCGGTCCGCGGCCCGCAGGATCTCGGGCGCGGCGACCTCGGCCCATCGTTCGTGGAGTGCCGCAATGACGGTGGCCCAGGTTGTGTGCTCTGACGCCTGGTAGGTGATCGTCGCCGGCTGCTCGTGAGCGCCGCGGGCGAGACGAGCGAGTTCGTCTCGCCGAGCGACGTAGTCCGGA
This sequence comes from uncultured Acidimicrobiales bacterium, assembly GCA_937942965.1. Taxonomy (GTDB): domain Bacteria; phylum Actinomycetota; class Acidimicrobiia; order Acidimicrobiales; family UBA10347; genus UBA10347. Next base: position 7,486 of record CALDGN010000342.1, read on the forward strand.
TGAAGTTCCGGCCGCGGCGCTTCTGTCGAAGGGGTTTCCGGCGGTAGCGCCATTGACGACCGCATGAGCAGGCCGTGCTCTAGCGGGTGCCGGTCAGCGGTGTCGCTTCGGGGACTTCCCAATCCTCGGGCATCTTGGCGAAGTCGAAGAACGGAGCGGTGTCGCCGTCGTCGACCGCGTCAGCCACCTGGTCGTAGAAGCCCTTGCCGGTTTCCTCGGCGAAGGTGATGGCGACCTCGTCGGCGGTCATGTTGTTCGGGCGCTGCACGTATTCGGGGAACGTCGACTCATCGGCCGATCCTTCTTCGTAGCCGCGGGCGAACATCTGCTTGAGGACTCCGAAGCCGTCATTGCGCACGAGCGTCTCGCCCCGAGGGGTGCCGCCCATCTTCTTCATGTGCTCCTGGAACTTCTCGAGGTCGTGGGTGTCGTAGGCGACGTGCTGCACCGAGTGGTCACCGTGGCGATCGACGAATGCCGTGACCTGTGACTTCTTGGCCCGGTCGATGCCTTCGATCAGGGCGACGCCGAACTCGCCGTAATCGATGCACCAGATCTTCATGCTGTCGTTGACGTCATCGGGGCGCACGTCGTCGATGCGGTTGATGAGCGTGCCGCCCTCGACCTCGATGTGGAACCAGGCCCACTTCTCGATGGTGCCGGCTGCACATGCGTAGGTGATGTGGTCGACTCGCTTGAGGTGCGACATGAGGGCTCCTTGGTGACGAAACGGGCGTTCTGTGTGCCTCCAATCTGTCGAAACGTTCAGCTGATTGCAAGGACGGTGAACAGATTGATCACAGGAAGTTGCTTGTTCGCCTAAAGTGCGCATCATGGCAGGCGAAATCGACTCGTATGACCGCGATTTGATCACTGCGCTTCGGCGGGGCGATCGGCCGACGGTCACCGACCTCGCTCGGGCGACCGGCATGGCCCGAGGCACGGTGCAGACGCGGCTGGCCCGTCTCATCGACTCGGGCGCCATCGTCGGGTGGGGCCCCGAGCTCGCCTCGTCGGCGATTGGCCACCAGGTCACGTCGTTCACGACGCTGTCGATTGCCCAAGGCGCGCTCGACCGAGTGATCGCTGGGTTGGAGACCTTGCCCGAGGTGCTCGAAGTGCATGTCACGACCGGCCGCGGCGATCTGCTCTGTCGCATCGTCGCTCGCACCAACGACCACCTCCACGAATTGATCCAGCAGATCGTGGCCCTCGACGGTGTCGTGCGCACCGACTCACAGCTCGCGCTCGCCGAGCCCATCCATCGGACGCTCGCCGATCTCGTCGCCGCGCCTCGATAGGGGATCGACATGGCAGAACCACTGAAGAACTCGTTCGGTCCCGATGTCGTCGAGCGTGTCGCCGATGCGCTGCTCGCTGCGGGAGCGTCGTTCGACCGCGCCAGCTTTGTGGCTGCCGCGCTCGACGGCTTCGATGAACTCGAGCTGACCGGTCGCGCCCGACACGTCGCGGCCGCGATGGCCGCTCACTTGCCCGAAGACCGGGCCGAGGCGCTCGGCCTCATCACGGCATCCCTTGGCCCCGAAGACGAGGAGCTCGTCGGGATGGAGGGCTTCTTCTATCTACCGCACGTGTACTTCGTAGCCGACTACGGCCTCGACCACTTCGAAGAGGCGATGACCGCGCAGTACGAGCTGACGAAACGATTCACGGCCGAGTTCAGCATCCGGGCCTATCTGGAGCACCACGAAGAGGCGACGCTGGCTCGCCTGCGCAAGTGGGCGGATGATCCGAGCGAGCATCCCCGTCGCTTGGTGTCCGAAGGGACGCGGCCAAGGCTGCCGTGGGCGGGTCGACTCAAGGCGTTTCAAGCCGACCCGGCGCCGGTCGTCGAATTGCTTGAGCTGTTGAAGGACGACGAGTCCGAGTACGTGCGTCGTTCGGTTGCCAACAATCTGAACGACATCGCCAAGGATCACCCGGACTTGGTCGTCGAGATTGCTGGCCGCTGGTGGGCAGGCGCGGACGAGAACCGGCGCCGCCTGATTCGCCACGGCCTGCGCACGCTCATCAAGGCGGGCAACCCCGGCGCGCTCGAAGTGCTCGGCTATGGGCCGAACTCGCCTCTGGTGGTCCGAGCGGTCACGCTGTCGCCCGACGATCCGGCAATCGGGGGCAAGGTCCGCGTCGAGGCGACGGTGCACAACCCGACCGGCTCACGGCTCGGCGGACTCATCGATCTGCGGGTGCACTTCGTCAAGGCGAACGGCTCGACATCGCCCAAGGTCTTCAAAGGCGCAGAGATCGAGGTCGAGCCCGGTCAGGAAACGGTCGTCGCCAAGACCGTGTCGCTGCGTCAGCACACGACCCGCACGCACTATCCAGGCCGACACGAGGTCGACCTCCTCGTCAACGGCGAGGTCCGCCCGGGAACCAGCTTCGATCTCCTCGAGTAGCGATCAGGATCTCGTCGGCACGTGATGTCGCATTCCGCTGCTAAACACGTGGGGTGAGCACGAGCGCGATCGATCCCGCCGACGTCATCATCGTTGGCAATACGAGTGACGATCCGTTTGCGATCGACATGGCCTACACCGTTGGCCAGTCCGAAGACATCGCTGACCTGATCAGCCTCAAGACGTTCGCCAATAGCGAGTTCTGCCCGCGGTTCATCTCCGACGAGACCGATCTGACCGCGATCGGCGATCAGCTGATCGGCAAGACCGTGGTCATCGTGTCGACGACGAGTCGCACGATGAGTCGCAACAACCTGGCGATGCGCAACCTGCTCATCGCCCGGGCCGCCAAGGACAATGGCGCCGCCGCTGTCGTGCTGATCGAACCCGATCTCTACTACTCAGCCCAGGATCGTGGCCCTCGTGTGGATCACGGTGAGACCACTTTCGAGCGCGACGAGCACGACCGCAAGAAGTTCGATGGGCAGCCGTTCTCGGCTCGTCTCTACGCCGAGATGCTCAAGCTCGCTGGCGTCGACCGCGTCATCACGGTGCACAACCATTCGTCGTCGGTTCAGGCCGAGTTCTCCAAGATCTTCGACGGGGCCTTCCACAATCTGATCCCGTACGAGATCTACGCCGACTACCTGCGCGAGTCCAATGTCGTCGACTACGACAACCTCGGCGAGGGTCTGGCGCTGTGCGCACCGGACAAGGGCGCTCGCGACTTCGTCAAGGAGATGTTCCGCCGCCTCGATCTGCCCAAGGCGAAGTTCATCATGCTCGACAAGGAGCGTTCGGGTGAGCGTGATGTCGAGATCACCTTGCACCCCGAGAGCGACATGACGTTCGAGGAGATCAAGGGCCACGACATCGTTCTGTTCGACGACATGGTGCGCACGGGTTCAACCGTGGTGACCTCGTGTGAGTTCTTGCAGCAGGTCGAACCCAAGCGCATCGTGTTCGCCGTGAGCCACTTCTATGCGAGCTCCGAAGGTCGAGAGAAGATGGCGAATCACGCGATCACCGAGATCCTCACGCTGAACACGTTGCCGACCGTGCTGAACCGCGATGTGCAAGGCCGCTTGCGCAAGAAGATGGTCGTGCTCAAGATCGAGAAGTGGCTGGCTCGAAGCCTGTGCGACATCATCGGGCTGCCGGCGCCCGATGGCGACGATCGCTACCAGATCGACATGTCGTCGAAGAACCCTCGCTTCATCCAGAAGATCTGGTCCAACGACCAGCTTGGATTGCTGTACGCCGACTGACCAGGCTGGCGTCATGCCTGCCTACATGATCGCCCGAATCGACGTCACCGATCCCGAGCGGCTCAAGGACTACCTGCAGCACACGCCGCGGATCCTCGATCGATTCGGCGGGCGTTTCATCGTGCGAGGCGCACCCGTGGTCACGGTCGAAGGCCCCGAGGAGACACATCGGGTCGTCGTGATCGAGTTCCCCGACACCGAGTCGGCGCACGCGTTCTACGACAGTGACGAGTACGGGCTTGCGATCGCGATCCGGCAAGAGGCCTCGACCGGGCAGTTCATGATCGTCGACGGCTACGGCGACGACGAGTGGCAGTCAGTCCTGGCGGCCAGCAAGCAGCTGACGCTCGAATAGCTCGTTGGCACTCGGCGGGCATTGGGGGACCGTTCCCCAGAGAGCCGCGAGCGTGTCTGTCGTACGCTCGGCGCATGCGACGTGGCGGAACATCTGAGCAGCAAGCGAAGCGGCGGAATCGACTGGTCAGCCTTGGTGCGCTCGTCGTTGCGTTGGCGCTGCTCGCGACGGCCTGTCGGGCCGACACCGAGCTGGTGACACCAGCCGAAGCGCCGACGGTGACCCCGGCGCCGGCCCCACCCGAACCAGATCCTGAGCCCGAGCCCGCCGAGCCCGAACCTGCTGACCCGGATCCGGGTGAGCCCGAAGCTGACGATCCGACCCTTGCTCCGCCGACGGACACGCCGGTGCTGATCGAGGCATTTCTGGGCTTCAGTCCCGACGGCATGTACGCGTACGACAGCAGTGTGAATCCGTGGAACGGGTCGTTCCCGTGCGGGGCCACGTTGGAAGAGCCGGTCGTCGGCATCGACCTGATGCGCTCGAGTGAGGCCAATGACTTCGTGACCTTTGCCGGCGGGATCGATATGCCCGGCGTCGCCAGCGGGCTCTACTTCCATGAGAGCGGGAATGGCGTGGTCGTGATGCGCTGCGGCGAGTACCCCGACGAACAAGAGACCTTGGTGCCGGTCGTGGTCGCGCCCAACGGCCAGCTCGACGTTGTCGGCGAGCCGTACCCGTTCACACTCGGAGACGCTCGCTATCAGTGGATCGTTGGCGTGCCTGGACCGATGATGGTCGAAGTCCAGGCGACGTTCGGTGCCGATGACGACTACGACAACTGGACCCGTGAGATTCGCCAGATCGACCTGGCTTCAGGCGATGTGGTGACCGTCGCCGAGGTCGCCCTCGACGATGAGACGCGGCGCGAACAGCCCGGGTTCACGACGCCGGATGGCCGGTTTACCTACACCCAGATCGACGACCCAGCCGGATCAGTCGGCTGCGAGGGCTATGGCGTCGCCGCCTCAATCGCGCTCGATGATGGCTCGGGGCCCCGCCCGATCTTCGGCGGTGACCAGGCCGCATGGTCGAGCGTCGACAACATGCAGTTCGGTCCCGACGGGCTGGTTGCCTGGACGAGTGGCTGCGAAGGCTACGTGAGCATGACCGTCGGCCGGATCCGTGACGACGGCACGATCGCCGACGTCCACTGGCTCGATACACAGGCGGTCGACAACCCGGACGAGTACGTCGAGTTCCAGCAGCTGCGGATGTTGCCTGACGGATCGGTTGTGGCGATGGGCCTGCACTGGAACGAGGGCAATACGAACGAGCCTCGCATCCGTGTCATGTCGCTCGACGATGACCCCGGGTTCGTCACGACCGGTCCCAACCCGCCGAGCGTCGACCAGGACAACCCGGTCCTCGACACGATCGCCGGAACCGGCTCCTGGTACGTCAGCGAGTCAGGTGAGTCGGCGGGAGGCTGCGACTCGATGTCGCTATACGCCTCGACCACGAACGGGCTCGTGCACGGCGTCTCGTCGGACGCCCCAATCGGGCAGATCGTCGACGTCGCGGCGACGGCTCCCGTCTCGTTCGATGTCGACTACGGCTTCGGGCTCATGACGGTGACTCGACGCACGATCGTGCTCGTCACCGAATGCGCCGACGAGTACATCGGCCGCAAAGTGTGGTTCGGCGAAGAGCCCGAGCGTCCGGGTAACGGCATCTGGTTCGAACCGGCCGATCTCCCTGCCGTGTCCGACGTGTTGTCGGTGCGCGACGAGTACTTCGATGGCGAGAGCCCGTGGGCATTCGACCCGGTGGCTGTTGTTGTCTTCCGCGACGGCACCGAGGCCGAGGTCGTCCTCGAGCCGGTCCCGTATGACGGGTAGCGAGCGGCGACCTACGATCGCGGGGTGCGCATCGCCCGGCTTCTCGGTCACCCGGTTATCGATGCGTCGAGCTGCGATTCGATCGGCGTCAACATCCAAGGACCGTCGCTGATCGAAGCGCCCTCGTGGCTACCTGAGCCGCTCGGTCGCTACTTGCTTTACTTCGCTGACCACAAGGGTGGCCACATTCGGTTCGCCTACGCCGACGAGTTGACCGGGCCGTGGACCGTGCATCGGCCGGGTGCGTTGCAGCTCGGCGACTCGTGCTTCCTCACCGAGACACCTGACTCGACCCCTGAAGAGCTGGCACGGGTGCGAGAGAACTTCCAACGCTTCTTCGGTCCCGAGTATTCGATCGATGAGGTCATGGTCGATGCGACGACGCCGCATATCGCGTCGCCCGACGTGCACGTCGACGACGAGCATCGGCGGATCGTCATGTACTTCCACGGGCTCGATTCGCTGGGCGTGCAGGTGACCCGCGTTGCCGTGAGCCCGAACGGGATCGACTTCCAAGCTCGGCCCGAGGTGCTGGGCGGGTCCTACTTCCGGGTGTTCCAACGCGATGGCTGGCACTACGCCCTCGTTATGCCCGGTCAGATCCTGCGATCGCGCGATGGGCTCAGCAATTTCGAGCGCGGCCCGAAGCTCTTCCAGCCCGAGATGCGCCACTCGGCGGTCGCCGTCCGAGGCGACACGCTGCATGTGCTGTGGACCCGGGTCGGCGACGCTCCCGAATCGATCCTGCACTCGACGATCGACCTGACCGGCGACTGGTTGGAGTGGACTGAATCGGAGCCTGAGCTCGTGATGACTCCTGAGCTCGACTGGGAAGGTGCCGGTGTGGCGGTGGCTCCGTCGCGTCGTGGCGTGGTGCACGGTGTCGTCAACCAGCTCCGTGATCCGGCGCTCTTCGCCGACGGCGATCGCACGGTTCTGCTCTACGCCGGCGGCGGCGAATCTGCCATCGGGATCGCCGAGCTG
>CALDGN010000343.1 GCA_937942965.1 uncultured Acidimicrobiales bacterium
GGATTGCGCCAACCACTGTCGGTCTCGCTCTTGTCGATCCAGAGCTGCGCAGCCTGGGTCGCAACAGTGCCAACCTTGTTCGTCATTCGGCGCCAGGCGTCGCTTCGCTCGATGAGGTCCTGGCACACGAACGGGATCATCCCGAGAGAGATGCCGAAGATGATCGTGTCGTAGTCGGCTCCGTGGCGAAGGGTCACCGCGGTCTCGTCGCCGTGCTTTCCCCACAGCGTCTCGAGTAGACGAGTGTCCTGGTTCGGTTTGGCGAGCTGTGCACCATCGGGGCGCGCGGGGAAACAGGGAAGGCCGCCGAAATCCTGGAGCGGTTCGTAGCGGTCGCAGCTGTCGCGAAGTCGAGCCTGGCGAGCGAGTCGAACCGAAGCGACGTGGGTCCCGTCAGGGTCGGCGACGAGTTCTCGGACATCGTGGAAGAACTCGAATCGGACACCGCGGTCGCGGAGGGCTTCGTACAGGGGCGCAAAGACCACGTCGCCCATGCCGGCCTGCATCTTCCAGAAGATCGAGCCCTTGTATTCGAAGTACAGCTTCGCCGACATGATGAGCCCTGTGCCAGCGGCGAACGCCGGTCGATCGGGGTCGCCGTCGCGATACGAGAACGAAAGGTCATAGACGCCCAAGACGAGCGGTGACTCGAAGGTCTCGGGTGCGGCGCCGTGCCGGGCAAGCCAGTCCAGGAACTCTTCGCCGTTTATCGCGGCGAACCCTCGGGGGTCATCGAGGAGCCCATCGGACACGATGCCGCGCACGCAGGTCGTCACGAGGTCGAGCAACTCGAACATGCGACGGCGTTGATCGCTGGCCCGCACGAATCCGGTGAGTCGGTCGCGCGCTTTGGTCAGCAAGTCGAGAATGGGCGCAGCGGCCTCGCCCCGTCCTGGAAGTAAGGCCGCACTGGCAAGGGATTGTTGTGTTGCTTCGAGCGCAAGCGCGGCTGCCGCATCGAACGCTTGCATGACGATGCTGCCGAGCGGCCGAGACGGATCCGGAGTCGGCCTCGTTGTCATCGTGATGGCGCCCGTCTCGGGTGAATCGTTGAGGGACGCCAGGAAATCCCGAACGAGCCGTTGTGCCCGCATCACGAAGCGTGCTGGTGTCATCGCCTCGGACGTGATGTCCGGTTCCCCTGGCAGATCGTCGTTCGCTGCAAAGACTGCGTTCCACTCGCTCCAATGGGTCGACGTGCGGGTCATGAGGCCAACCGTTGGCGACGGCTCGAAGGCATCGCGCCACGTCTGGATCGCGCACGACGGATTGGTCGACGGGCGGTCGAGTTCCCCGTAGACCTCTCGCATCACTCGAAAGGCGTTGTCGTAGTAGCCAAGCCAAACATGGAGGCCGTGCTCTTCGATCCGGTCATTTGGTCCGCGGCTACTCGCGCCCTTACCTCCGAGGCGCCAGCCTCGTTGGAACACCGTGATGGACTCGACCGCTGGATCTTCGCTCAGTCTCCAAGCAGCTGACAGGGAAGCCATCCCGCCACCGAGAATGACAACTCGGCCTGGGGTCCGACTCGACATCAGGCTTCGGTTCGGGCAAGCACTCGTTCGGCCTGCGCACACTCGGCATAACGCTCGGGGGTAGCGACTTCGCTCAGCAGGGAGCGAAGGTCCTCGACGACCGCTGAGGGATAGTCCTGAGGCTCGAATAGCTCGACGATGTCCGTGAGCGCTCGAACGCCATAGATGACCGCGCCCTGTTCCATGGCGATCTCGGCGGCGGCGAGGAAGTCCTCGAGCGCAAGCTCGCTCGCTGCTGCGAGGTCGAGTCGGGCTCGGGCCAAGAGGCGATGTATCTCGGCGACCTCGGGGTTCTCGTAGTTTGCTTCGGCGTTGGCGATCGCTTGACGAAGAAGCTCCACAGCTCGCTCGGGATCCCCGAGCTGCTGGTTGAGCTTGGCTGCTTCTGCGAGAAAGTACGGCTGATAAGAAACCACCCGCATAGCGGCCAAAATTTCGACCGTCACTTCGATCGTTGCGATGGCTTCGGCGGTTGGGTCCTGTCGGCTCTTGAGCACTGTGTCGTACATCGATCCGAAGGCGCCCCACATGGCCAGGCCCCGTTCGGCGCACAGCGAAACCAATCGATCGACTCGCGTGCGAGCGAGCGCATGGTCCTCTTCGTGCAGCGCAACCACGGTCATCCAGGCAAGCGCGTAGGCCTCGTTGAAGGCGCTGCGGGTCCCATCGAGCTGTTGGGCTCGCTCAATCGCTCTCGCAAAGAACCGGTCTGACGAATCGGCGTCGCCCATTGCCCACGTCAGGTGGCCGAGCTGGCTGAGACAGGCACTGATCGCATCGGTCGTCCGGGATCCGGGCTCTACCGAATCGGGTTGGCTGGGAAGCGCTTCGAGAGTCGAGAGGGCCGACTCGAAGAGTGCTCTCGACTTCCGCAGATCGCCATACGCCGTCTCTAGGAGCGCGTCGCACGAGTCGAACATCGCCGCTGCCGCGGGATCGTTGACGAGTCGTCTTCCTCTGTCGATCAGCTTGCCCGCTTCGGGCCGTTCGCCGCGGATCGTGGCAAACGTGAACAGGTCGAGAATCACCCGCATCGCGATCTCTGGGTGGTTCATGCTCTCGAGCAGCTCGCTGGCTCGGGTGGCTGCGGCAACGGCGCGAGCTGAGCCGTACCCCTCACTCGCTGTCAGCCCGAAACTCAACTGCAGCTGAAGCTCGCATTCGAGACGGTCACGATCAGGTCCTTTGATGGACTCAACGATCTCGAGCCCACGGTTGGTCAAACGCTCGGCCTCGGTGGTTGCACCTGCGCGATGGGCCGCCTTGCTCGCAGCGAGATACTGCTCAGCGGCCTGAAGAGGTCGCCCGCCAAGATCGTAGTGACGCGCGATTGTGGCCGAGTCGAGATCGTCGTGGCCGCGTTGTGTAAGAACCTCTGCGATCTGGGCATGGACCCGGGCTCGGTCCGAGCTCAGCAGATGCGAATAGGCGGTGGCTTGGACGAGCGCGTGACGAAACACGAACCGGGGGTTGCCGCGGCGCACATCGGCATCGACTAGGCCTTGCTTGCTCAGCAGCACCAGTCGTTGTCGCAAGTCCAAATCAGGGATGTCGAGCACCTCGGCGGCGAACTCGATCGAGAACTCGCGACCGATGACTGCGAGCGAACCGACCAACACCCGATCGACGTCGGGTGCCTCGATCCGGGCAGTCAATAGCTGATCGAGCCCGTTCGGGATCGCCCCGTCCCAGGGGCGGCCCCGACGTCGTGTTTCGTCGGCGAGCTGGGTGAGGTAAAGCGGAACACCATCGCTGTTCTCGACGAGCCGACTGCGGTCTTCGTTGGTGAGAGGGTTGGCGAAGAGCGAGTCGGCCATCTGATGGAGCTCGAGGCTCGACAATGGTGCAACGTTGACCAGCTCGATCCGGGTTGGATCCCAAGCTGGCTCCATGCCCGGGCGACAGGTGTAGACGACGAGCAGATTCGGCTCGGGCCGTGCCACCAATTCGCCGAGCACGATGACCGTGGACGGGTCGGCCCAATGCAGGTCTTCGACGAGAAGCACGGCAGGCCCCGTGCTTGCGAATCCTCGAAGCCACACCAGTAGCGCCTGGACCACCGCCGAGTGCATGGCGGCTGGTTCCGCGCCGGCAAGGTCACCCAGCCACTCGTGACCGAGACCCAGAACTTGAGAGAGGCCGGGCGCGGGCGAGACCGGTAGATGGGCAGTGCCGGCCAGCAACTGCTCGAACTGAGATTCGGCTGGCAACTCCGGGGCGATTCCGAGTGTTTCTCGAAGCAAGGCAGCGAATGGATGGAAGCGAACGTCAGCATCGTGGTCCTGCGTCCGTGCGACGAACCGTCGAGCACCCCGACGCTGACACTGTCGTAGAAACGTTTCGCAGAGTCGCGACTTGCCGATTCCGCCCGCACCGATGACGAGCGCAGGTTTCACGGCGTCACCAGCCTCGAGCCGGTTCCAAAGTGCGTCGAGCTGCTCGGCCTCTTCGGTGCGACCGACAAAGGGACCGATCGAAGCAGGTGGTGCAACATTCCCGGCGTGCGCAACGATGTCGTGGATCAGGATCGACTTGCCAACGCCTTTGAGCGCGACCTCGCGCCCGTTCGTGACGTGGAACTCATGGCGTACGAGATCGAGCGTCTGTTCGCTGATGGCGACGATGTTTGGCGTGGCTGTCGACTGGATGCGCGCGGTCTCGTTCGCGGCAGGCCCGACGAGTTCGTCTCGTCCGTTGATGTTGGTGATGACGACCGGGCCCGTGTGGACACCAATACGAACCTCGATGGCGACGTCATGGTCATCGAGCATGCGAGCGGCCAGTGGTGCGAGCCCGTCGAGGATCGCGAGCCCCGTGAGTGCTGCACGGCGTGCGTCGGTCTCGTGCGGATTCTCGACTCCGAAGTGGGCGAGGATCCCGTCGCCGGCTCGGTTGCCGATGCGGCCGTCGTAGCGGGCGATGGCCTGGTCGCAGACATCGTGGTATGCGACGATCACGTTGCGGAGCAGCTCCGGATCGAGCCGCTCGGCGAGGGGCGTCGATCCGACAAGATCGATCGACATCATCGTCAGCGGTCGCCGACGGTCGAGCATCTCTCGCTTGGTTGCCGCGCCAAAAGGGTCTCGCGCGCGACCGCGCAAGGGGTCGTTGCGATCCGACAACCCAACCATTCAGCCCTGCCCCTGTCTCCCACGCCTTTTCTTGGTGATCGCCCGCATGCCGACCGTGTCCAAGAAGAGACCCGCATTCTAGACTTCGGGTTCAGCTCGGTCAATCGGTGGGACCTTTCGGCCCTTTTCGGAGGTGATGGCGTGGAAGCTCTGAAGCTCGTGGCAGCCGATCGCGCCGCCCGCGCAGTCACCGATACGTTCAGCATGGTCGTCGATTTGAACGGGCCACTGTCGATCGATCGGCTGGCGACGGCTTGGCGCCGGATCGGTCATCGCTATCCGATACTGCGGGCGCGGTTGGGTGATCCCGGTGACCGCATCTGGACCCTTCAGGCGGATCTCGCACCCGTTGCCGTTGTCGATGAAGCCGAGGGCATCGATGGGGCTGGCATGTACCCCGGAGCGGTTGAGCAAGACAATGTCGACTACGAACGTCAGCTGACAGAACGGGACCTTTGGAAACTCCTGGTGGTGCGGCGGCGAGCCGGTGATCGGATGGTCATCACTGGTCACCACGCGCACATGGACGCGAGCTCCTTGATAGACGTCCTGGGCACGCTTGCGACCTACTACAACGCCGCGAGCCACTGCTCCCTGCCGCAAGCGCACGATCAGCCCCGATGCATCGGTGACCTCTTGGCCTCGACCAGCATCGGTGCTTCTACCCAAGCGCAGGTCTTTAGCCGCTTCCTTCGCCGGTGGAATGGGTTGCCCGTGTCAACCCACGCGGACGCGAACCATGTCTCAGCTTCGGGATGGGCCGCTTGTGAGATCACTCAGGCCATGCCGTTTGTCGAAGACGCGTGCGAGGTCAACGGCTGGAAAACAAGCGCTGCGCTGCTCGCGCTGGTTGCTCGGGCGTGGGGCCGGGTCTTTCCGTCGGCCTCGTCCGGTAGCGACGGATGGCAGGTCGCGTTCGACCTCAGATCCGAGCTGAATCGCCGTGGTTCGATCGGGAACTTCAGTACGACCGAACCCATCACCCTTGTTGACGTGTGTCGCCCCGAGCTTCGAACTCTCGTTACAGAGGCACATCGAACCTTTGCCGGCCTGTCTTCCACATGGCCCGGCTTGGGAGCGGCGCTGGGCGCGTTGCAGATGGATTCGCTTCCTACCGATGCGCTCGACCTCGTTATGCAGCGATCCGTGGCCGAGGTTCGTCGTTGTCGCTACGGACGCAGCTTCAGCAACATCGGCCGGTTTCCGAAGGAAACGGAACACTGGGGCGACGCTCGATCCGTCGGTGCGATTTTCGTGCCACGCCAGGCGACCGCGGATATGACGACGATGGCCTGTTCGTCGATCGCCGGCCGAACACACCTTGCGATGCGAACCCAGTCGCCGGGTCTTCGCCGGACCGACATTGAGGCGCTCGGTGATGAGATCGTTGCCGGCGCTCGACTGCTCAGATGATTCCAACCATTCCTTAAGGAGCGGTCGGGCACGATCCGGCCATGTCACGACAGCACCGCTTTGCGGCTCCAATCGTCCTCGCCATCGCACTCTTCATTTCGGCGTGCGGGGGCTCGAGCAGTTCGACCAGCACGACCGTTGGCTCAGCTGCCTCCGAAGCCACCGAGTCAGAGGCAGCGGCCGAGTCGATGCCGAGTGCGGAGACCGATACGACAGAGAGCACCTCGTCGGACGACAGCGACAGGGGTTACGAGTCGCCAGTGGCCGAGCTCTTCGGCATCCCGGTCAGCGACGAAGACGCGTTGACTGACCAGACCACCCAACTGCAAGCCGAGGCTGAGCGTCGCACGGCAACGTGCATGCGCGAGCAGGGGTTCGAGTACAAGCCCGTCGACTACAGCCAGTTCGACGATCTCGGATCGGCGCTCGCCTTCGAAGGCGAGGAGTTCGCCAAGGAGTACGGCTTCGGTATTGCGACGAGTATCGACGGCAACTTCGAAGAGCTCGCGGAGTCGTTTGTCGACCCGAACCAGGAGTACCTGTCGTCGCTCTCCGAGGGAGAGCAAGAGGCGTACTACAACGCGCTCATGGGCGGCAGCTTGACGATCGAGTCATTCGACGAGGCGCAAGAGTTCGAACCAGCCGGCTGCCAGGGCGACGCGTACGAAGAGGCCTTCAGTTCCTTTGCGAGCTTCGATGAGTTCGGTGACGAACTCGACGCAATGGAACAACAGATGGAGAGCGATCCACGTGTCGTCGAAGCGAACGCGACGTGGGCGGCGTGCATGTTCGATCGCGGCTACGGCTACACCGACGCAGAAGACGCCCGGTCCGACATCCAGCGTCGCTACGACGACCTCGTACGCAACGACACTGGCGGTGGCTTCCCTGACGCCCTGGCCGAAGAAGCTGGCGATGATGAGGGCGGCGTGATCATCGTCGGCGGTCCGATCTTCAGCCCGGAGACACAGGCCAAGGTCGATGACCTCGCCGTTGAAGAGCGCGAAGTTGCGGTCGCCTCATGGACATGCGAGCAGCCGATCGAAGACGTGCTCGACGAAGTGCGAATCGAGTACGAGCTGCGCTTCGTCGAGCAGTACGGCGACGCGGTCCGGTCTGCCACCGGCAGCTAGCCAGCGAGGACGGCTTGGCTCAGAGTGAAGCGAGGAACTCGACGAGGGGCGGATTGACGACCTCGGGGTGCGTCATGTTCGGAGCATGGGCACCGCCGGGGACCGGCACCAAGCCGTGTCCATCGGCCACGCCGTCTTGCACCATCTGCGCCCGCTCCATCGAGATCGCCATGTCCGCTTCGCCATGGAAGCTGAAGACCGGGCAACTGATCTCGCCCAAGCGACCCGTGATGTCGTCGCGCTCGAGCAGCGCACCGGCGGCAAAGTTCATCTGCTCGCGGTTCTCGGCCCGACGTGTCTCCCAT
>CALDGN010000344.1 GCA_937942965.1 uncultured Acidimicrobiales bacterium
AGTGCAGTCTTCGGCGTCGACGACCATGATGTGCACCGCAAGGTCAACGCCAGACGCGCCGGGCAGGTCGGCGGCGAGTTCTCCGCCGACACCGGCATCGAGATAGAAGGAGCCTTCGGAGAAGGACGGGAAGGGCTCACACTCCGCGATGAGATCGACGTCGTCGCTCGCCAGCGCCGGCTGAACTCCTTCTGGTTCGTCGGCAACGGTGGTGGGCGTCGGCTCGGCGGCTACCGGATCATTGGTGGTCGCAGCATCGGAACCACCACAGGCCGACGCGAGCAGCGTCAGAGCCAGCAGAAGCGCAGCGATGCGACGCCGCCCAGCGGGGCACTCCGTACTCGCCGTGTGGTCGCTCTTCGTCATGTCGTAGTCTCCGGTGCTGTGCCGGCTGAGTCGTGGCAGGTCGCACTGTCGTAGGTCGCACTGTCATCGGTCGCGCTGTCATCGGTCGCGCTGTCGCTGGCGAGAACGCGCCACGCTTCGGAGAGCGCGACCTCGAGGGCTTCGAGCCGGACGGGCTTGGCGATGAAGTCGTTCATCCCCGCCTCCATGCAGCGCTGCTCGTCTTCAGCCAGCGCATTCGCGGTCAGTGCGGCGATACGAGGCTGTTTCGAAAGGTCGGCGATCGAGCGGATCCGCTGCGTCGCTCCAACGCCGTCGAGCTCCGGCATTTGCATGTCCATCAGCACGACGTCGAACGGGTTGCCCTCGACATCAGCGTCGATGACGCAGCGCACCGCTTCGACGCCATCGTCGGCGATGACGACGTCGTAGCCGAGCTTGCCGAGCATGGCCGCAGCGACCTTTTGGTTCACCGCGTTGTCTTCGGCCATGAGGATGCGCAGCGGGTGCACCTCGGCGAACGTGAGCGCGGGAAGGTCGGCGTCGATGACTCGGCCCGCATCGGATCGTTGGGCGTCGCTGGCCAGCGCTGGATTGGAGAGTTTGGCGAGGGTTGCCCGCAGCCGCCAGTCGCGAACCGGCTTCATCATGGCGGCGTCGAAGAGTTCGAGACCGACCTTGCCCACCAACAGCCCCGAGGACAGCAGCACGATCGGGAACGCAGGCAGCCCGTTGGCGAAGCGCTTGCGTAGCTCTTCAGCGAGATCCTGACCCGACGCGCCGGGCATGTGCATGTCGAGGATTGCGACGTCGAATAGCGGCGACGTGTCGTCACCGGCTCGCGCCGTGAGCGTGTCGATCGTGCGGATCGCCTCGGGCACTGACGAGGCAGACGTGGCGACCATCCCCCATTGCAGGGTCATCGCCTCGAGGATCTTGCGGTTCGTTTCATTGTCGTCGACGATCAGCACCCGGCGTCCGCTGAGGTTCAGTGCAGGGCCGTCAAGATTGCCGGTCGTCCGTTCATCGGTCCGGCCAACGACGATCCAGAACGTGAAGGTTGAACCGAGGCCTTCGCCTTCGCTCTCGACCTTGATGCCGCCGCCCATTTGTTCCGCGAGCGATTTCGAAATAGCGAGGCCCAGGCCGGTACCACCGAACTTGCGGGTGGTCGAGGCATCGACCTGACTGAACGACTGAAACAGCCGAGCGATGCCTTCGGGCGTGAGTCCAATTCCCGTGTCAGCAACGGTGACCGTCACGGTCGCCGTGTCTCGGGTCGGCCCGTCGCTCGTCACGAAGCGCACCGCGACCTCGCCGTCCTCGGTGAACTTGATGGCATTGCCGGCCAGGTTCATGGCCACCTGACGAAGGCGGGTCACGTCGCCACGAACGAGCGTCGTCAGGTCGGGGTCGGGCTCATACACCAGCTCGATGCGCTGCTCCGATGCCTTGGGCGCAAGCAGCTCCAAACCCGACAGCAGACATTCGGACAGATCAAACGGTTCGTCTTCGAGGTCGAGTTGACCGGCTTCGATCTTGGAGAAGTCGAGGATGTCGTTCAGCAGAACCAGCAGCGATTCGCCACTCTGGCGCAGCGTGCGGACGTAGTCGGACTGCTGTTCGTCGAGAGGCGTGCCGAGGAGCACGTCGGCCATCCCGATCACACCATTCATCGGCGTGCGGATCTCGTGGCTCATGTTGGCCAGAAACTTGCTCTTCGCTGAGTCTGCAGCGCGAGCGTCGCTCGCTGCTTGGCGCAGCTCGGCGGTCTGGTGCTCGATGATTGCTTCTTGATTGTCGACGACGCGACGAACCTCGTCTTGGCGCATGCCGGCGATCCGGGCGATCGCACCGAGGAACAGCGGCGCGGTGGCGATGATCCACAGGAGCGGATTCGTGGCCCATCGCTCGCTGATCCACGCCCACGTGAACTTGCCGCCGACGGCCGCGAGGTCGAGCGGAATGGCCATGATCGGGAAGATCAGGCCAAAAGCAGCGCCGGCGAGGGCCCAGCGACGAGTTGCGCTTCCGCGGTACGGAGTCATCACGGTTTCATCGGCACGACGAGACGTGATTCAAGTGGACCACGCGAGGTCGACAAGCGGCCATCGGCGACAATGGGCGACGCATGCGCGCATCGGCCCCATCACTCGGTCTACGCAGCTATTCGCTGGTCACCGGTGGGTACTGGGCGTTCACCGTGACCGACGGAGCGATGCGCATGCTGGTGCTGCTCCACTTCCACGATCTTGGCTACTCCCCCGTCGCCATCGCCTTTCTGTTTCTGCTCTACGAGCTCATGGGCATCGTCACGAATCTCGTCGGCGGGTGGATTGGTTCACAACACGGTCTTCAGCGCACATTGGTCGGTGGGTTAGCGCTCCAGGTCGTTGCGCTGCTGGCGCTCTCGATCGCCTCGGTCGACTGGGGCGAGTGGGTTTCGGTCGCATACGTGATGGGCGCCCAAGCATTGTCCGGTGTCGCCAAGGACCTGACGAAGATGAGCTCGAAGAGCGCCGTCAAATTCGTCGCGGGCGAGGGATCTTTGTTCCGATGGGTTGCGGCGCTAACTGGATCGAAGAACGCACTCAAGGGCGTCGGCTTCTTTATCGGTGCTGCGCTGCTCGGCTCGGTTGGCTATCAGATAGCCCTGATCCTGCTGGCAGGTCTGGTCGGCGTCGCGCTGGCCGCCGTGCTGGCGCTGTTGCGCGACGACATCGGCCGAAGCGCAGCTCGTTCGTTCCGGTCCACGTTGGCGAAGTCGGCTGCGATCAACCGACTCTCGGCCGCCCGGTTCTTCTTGTTCGGCTCACGAGACATCTGGTTCGTCGTCGCCCTCCCGGTCTTCCTCGACGAGGTCCTCGGCTGGTCCTACGAGGGCATCGGCGCGTTCTTGGCCGCCTGGGTGATCGGCTACGGACTCATCCAATCCGTTGCCCCTCCCCTCATCCGACTCACCGGCGACGAGGCTCTCGGCGCTCGCATCTGGATCATCCTGCTGGCCATTGTCTCCGCAGCGATCGCCGTGGGGATCGGCCAGGACGTATCGCTCGAGGCACTCGTTGTCCTCGGGCTGATCGCCTTCGGCGTCGTGTTTGCTGTTAACTCGTCGCTGCACAGCTACCTGATCCTGGCCTACAGCTCCGGAGACGACGTCGCGACCGACGTCGGCTTCTACTACAGCGCCAACGCGGCCGGACGCCTGGTTGGCACGCTGCTCTCCGGCGTGCTCTATCTCGCCGGAGGCTTCGACGCCGCTCTCTGGGGCTCCGCCGCGTTCGTCGCCCTCGCCGCCGCCATCACCTTCACCCTGCCCCGCCCCTAGCTTTCGAGCGCAGCGGAAAGGCGGACTACGAGAAGAAGCAAACCCCGCCAGGACCGCAGACTCGATCACCACAAAACAGCGTTTCGAGCGCAGCGAGAAAGGCGGACTACTAGAAGACGGGGAAGACGCCGCCGTCGGAGCGTTCGGAGCGGGCTAGGGCGTGGATGACGCCCCAGTCGCCGTTCAGGTGGCGGGCGATGCCGACGACGATCTCGATGATCTCGCCGGTGACGTCGCTCGATAGCGGAGGGGTTTCCGCCCCGATGCTGTGTGCAAGGTCGTCGATGTGCATGCCGATCTCGATCATGCGGGTTCGGCAGAAGTCATCGAGCGTGAGCATCCGTTTCCCCAGCGCTCCAATCAGGCGATCGTCGGGTTCGGCGGGCAGACGCTCGGCGAGTTGATCCGCAACTTGACGGGCCCGAGCAGCAACAGCTTCGGAGCCGGCAGACGCCTCGTCGGCCGAGACTTCCTTGATCCGTTCGTGGATGGGCGAGTCGACGGCGGCGTGGAAGTACGTGACTTTGGTGAGCAGTTCGCCCTCGGGCTCTTGTGCCGGGTCGGTGCGATCGAGATACGCAAGCGTTGCGCCGGTCGCCCGCACCAGGTGAGCGGCAAGTGCCCCGACGGTCATGCCTTCGAGGGCACTGGGTTCTTCCCACGCCGCGACGACACGCTCGTCAGCGACGAGATCGGCGGCGATAGCCGAGGTCTCGATGACCATCCTGCGAATGCGATCGGTGTCCATCCGGTAAGTCTGCTCGTCACATCAATGGGCCGCGAAATCCGCCGCCAACTACCGTCGGCCCATGACGTTCTCCACGCCCCTGACGACAACCGGGGACCCAACCGCAGTCGAGGCAGTCGTGACCGGCCCGCTCCGGGGCCCGGTCCAGATGCTTGCCGACCAAACGTACGACGACCATCTGAGTGTGCACGACGATGCGACGGCCGCGTCGTTGGGTCTCAGTGGTGCTCCGATCGAGGGGCCAACCCACTTCTCACAGTTCGACCCCATCGCGATGGAGCTGTTCGGCGACGAGTGGTTTCGCACCGGCTGCATCTCGTCGCACTTCTCGACCATGGTCGTCGAAGGCCAGCAGGTCCAGGCGTCCGCGACGCGGACCGGAGCATCGACCGCTTCGATCGTGGCGACACGAGACGACGGCGAGACCGTCCTTACCGGTTCGGTCTCGGTCTCACCGCACGGCACCACGGCCCTCGAAGAACGACTGGCGAACCGCCGCGATCCTGGGTCGCTTCACATCGTCGACCAACTGTTCGAAGGCATGACCAGCGCCGCGCCGATCGACACGTCGATGGATCTCGCGACGCCGAACGGACCGCTGTATCCGTTCTCGCTCGCACGCAAGCTCTCCGGCATCACCGAACGGACGCCCTGGTACGACAGCACCGATAACCCGTGGGGTCGCCCGATCGTCCCGATGGAGATGCTGAGCGTCCTCGCCAACAAGGTCGGCGAGCGCTGGCCAATCCGCCAACCGTCGCTCGGCTTGTTCCTCGACCTCGAGGTCCGCCTCGAAGGCACACCGGTGTTCGTCGACGAGACCTATGTGGTCGAACGAGAGATTGTCGGCCTGTCAGCGAGTCGGCGGGTCGAGTCGTACTGGACCCGCAGCACGCTGACCGAGAAGTCGAGCGGACGCCACGCCGCCACCGTGCTGCTTCACTCGGGCGTCTTCAAAGACTCGTACCCGGACTATCCGACCGACGATCAGACGGGCGCGAGCTGATGCGGCCGCTTGACGACATCACCGTTGTCGAAGTCGACGGCTGGATGGCCGCACCGTCTTGCGGCGCCATCCTCGCTGATATGGGTGCCCGTGTCATCAAGGTTGAGCCTCCGCAAGGCGACCCGATGCGCAACACGCAACGACCACCCAAGCTGCCCGATGAGCTGAAGTCGTTCGATTACCAGTTCGGTGTCGACAACCGAGGCAAAGAGTCCGTCGTGGTCGACCTCACCGATGACCGCGGCGTCGAGATGGTTCATGCCCTGTGCCGCGACGCAGACGTGTTCCTCTGCAACCTCCTGGTCGAGCGCCAGCAACGGTTCCGCCTCGACCCCGAAAGCTTGCTCGCAGAGAACCCAAAGCTCGTGCACGCCACGTTCACCGGGTACGGAACGACCGGACCCGAAGCGTGGCGTCCCGGCTTCGATGTGACCGCATTCTTCGCCCGCAGCGGATTGCTCGACGCATCGCGAGAAGGCCCCAACGGCGTCATCCCGATGGCCAGACCGGCCCAGGGCGACCACACCGCCGGCTTGGCGCTCTTTGGCGCAATCGTGAGCGGCCTTCGACTGGCAGAGCGCACTGGCGAAGGCCAGGTCGTCGAGGCGTCGCTCTACGGCACCGCCGTCTGGACGCAAGCGACCGACTACGCGATCACGGCGGTGGACCGCAAGGCCGTCAACCCGCGTGAGCGAGAGCGCCAGATCCAGGCGACCCGCAACCGCTACCGCTGCGGTGACGGACGCTGGGTCGTCTTCAACATCCCCGAAGAATCCAGGTGGCCAGGCTTCTGCGAGACCATCGGCGCCCCGGACATTCTCGAAGATGAACGATTCGTCGACCTGACCTCTCGCTTCCGCAACATGCAGGCGCTGGTTGCTCGCGTCGACGCGGCCCTCGCCGAGAAGACCCGTGACGAATGGGCACCCCTCTTCGATGAGGCGGGTTTCGTCT
>CALDGN010000345.1 GCA_937942965.1 uncultured Acidimicrobiales bacterium
GGTCACGTGGTAGTCCCAGCACTTGCCGACGATGCAGACCGTGGTCGTGCCGGCATTGACGAGGTTCTGCAGCGTCAGGTCTTCATCGACGCGGCCACGCGGACGACGGGTCGAACCAAACGCCACGAACGTCGACGTCTCGAGGTCGAGCTCGGTTGCGGCGCGCTCGAAGAATTCGTCGTCCTTGGGGTTCGCTCCTGGCCAGCCGCCTTCGATGTAGTGCACGCCGAGCCGGTCGAGCTGGCGAGCGATGCGCAGCTTGTCCTCGACGGTGAACGAAATGCCCTCGAGTTGGCTTCCGTCTCGCAGCGTCGTGTCGTAGATCTCGACCGAGGTCGGGGTGGTGGCCATGGTGGTTCAGTCCCTATGCGACAGCGTTCGCGATGGCATCGCCGACGGCGGCGGTGCCGCCTTCGGTGTTGCCGAGTTCAAGCGCAGCGGTCATGACTCGCTCGGCTGCGGCGGTTTCGCCGAGATGGTCGAGCATGAGTGCGCCGCTGATGATGGCAGCGGTCGGATTGGCGAGACCCTTGCCGGCAATGTCGGGCGCCGAGCCGTGGACCGGCTCAAACATCGACGGGCTGTTGCGACTTGGATCGAGGTTGGCCGACGCAGCGAAGCCGATGCCACCGCTGACGGCGCCACCGAGATCGGTGAGGATGTCGCCGAACAGGTTGTCGGTGACGATCACGTCGTAGCGCTGTGGGTCTTCAACGAAGTAGATGCAGGCGGCGTCGATGTGGTTGTACGCCGTGTCGACCTGCGGGTATTCCTCGCCGACCTCGTTGAACGTGCGCTCCCACAGATCACCCGAGAAGGTCAGCACATTGGTCTTGTGCACCAGGGTCAGGTGCTTGCGGTCGGACTTGCTCGCGAGGTCGTAGGCGTAACGGACGCAGCGCTCGACGCCCATGCGGGTGTTGACCGAGCCTTGAGTTGCGATCTCCTGCGGCGTGCCGTGGCGGAGGAAGCCGCCTTCACCGGCGTAGGTGCCTTCGGTGTTCTCACGGATGACGGTGAAGTTGACGTCGTCAGCTTCGGACACGAACGGACGCTGGTTCACGTACAGGTCGAGGGCGAAGCGCATCTTGAGGAGCAGGCCCCGCTCGATCACGCCCGGGGGAACCTCGGGCGTACCGACTGCGCCGAGGTAGATCGCGTCGAGGCCGCGCCATTCTTCGAGCGTGGCGTCGTCAAGGACGGTGCCGTCACGCAGGTAGCGGGCGCCACCGAGGTCGTAGTCGACCGTGTCGAGCTCGACACCGGCGGCTTTGATGACCTTGAGGCCTTCGGCGATGACCTCGGGACCAATCCCGTCACCACCGAGAATCCCGACCTTGTGCGCCATTGCTGTCTCTCCCCTATCGAACGAGCGCTCAAGGGTAGACACGGGTGCGGTGACTGACACCCGCACCCGACAGCGAACGGGTGTCAGTCACCCGTTCGCCCAACACCGAACGGGTGTCAGGCACCGTTCGGTATTCAGCGACCGAGGAGACGACTCAGCCAGCTGCCGCCGCCGCCTGCTGCCGCATGGTCACGGGGGCAGCGGTCTTCGGGCGCGACGTCGCCGAGCACTTGCTCGACGTGCGCACCACATCCCTTCCAGTCGGGACGGTTGCAGGTCTTGCAGGTCACTCGGCGACACATGCCGCCCAGGCTACGGCGATGCCAGTTGCGGCCCGAGCCGGTTAGGTCTGATCATCTACGTCGGCGTCGCGGGCGTGGTTGCGCACGGACTCGATGCCGCGGCGGGCGTCGGCTCGCGATCGGTACGCCTGCGACTCGGCGATGATTCGCCCGTTCGAGGCCTTGAGCCGGAAGCGGAACTTGTTGTCTGCGTCGCGGAAGATCTCGAACTCGCCGGTCGCCCGGGCTTCGAGCCGTTCGGTGTCGATCGAACAGCGCACCACGACCTGGCCGTGATCCGATGCCTCGCCCTGGCTTGGCGCGCCCACGACGCTGTTGTCGATCAGGTGATCGTTGAACACTTCGACGAAGTGCACGTCGCCGATCCGTCCGGGGTTCCGGAAGTAGAACTCTTGGCTGATCAGCACATGGTCGAGGGTGCCGTAGTGCCCGTTGAAGATATGGGTGTAGATCGATGACTCTTCGGTCCGACGCAGATGCGAGCGCACCGCCGAGTACAGCTCGACGTCCCAGTAGCGCTGCTTGACGTCGAAGCTCCACGCTCGGAACGGCATCTCGCCGGTGACCATCTCGGTTGTCACTGCTCCGATCTCATCGTTGAGGTCGCCGAGCACGAAGACAGGGGCATCGCTGCCGACGAGCTTGTCGAGGACCGCTCGCCGCAGCGCCAGCGCTTCGCCGGCCCGCAACGCGAGCGAACGGAAGTTGCCTTGGGCGCGTTCGTAGAACTGGAAGTTCTGTTCCTGCCCGGCACGCGAACCCCGGGGATACTTGGGCCGCTTCGACTTGAGGTGCGCGTTGAAGAACCAGCCGGACACGCCTTCGGGCAGTTCGATCCGGGCCGCCTGGAGTGGTCGGCTCAGCTTGCTCAGCGAGTACGCCAGGCCGTCATCGGGTTCGATCTCGATCGGGTCGTCGGCGATGTCCTGGATAGCCACCTGCTCATGGATCTTGTTCCGGGACAGGATGGCGAGGCCCGGGAGCGGGAAGTCCTCGGTCGTGTCGATGTTCGGCAAGTGCCACAGATGTTTGTAGCGAGACCTGTTGGCCTTGGCCCGCGATTCGCGCGCCTCAACGAGGGCCCGATAGCGGGCCATCAAGTCGACG
>CALDGN010000346.1 GCA_937942965.1 uncultured Acidimicrobiales bacterium
GCCCGTTCGGGACGTCGTTGCGCAGCACGGTGCGCGTCGATGATTCGGTTGCGAGCGATCGTGAACAGCCACGACTCGAAACCGCTCTCATCACCGGTGAAGTTGGCGAGACTCTGGAAGACCTTGAGCATCACGTCATTGGCCAACCCCTCGGGATCTTCGGCTCGACGTGACGCAGCGAACGCCTTCACCCGGTGCGCATAGAGGCGGTACAGCTCCGTGAACGCCCAGATCTCACCGGCAATCGCAGACTCGATGAGGCCGTGCTGCTGCGCCTCAGCCTCGTTGTCAGCCATCCGGTTCATCCCACCGATCCGCGTTCGCGGACTCATGAGCTTGGCACCAAAGTCGTTGCATCTGGATGCGCGCCGCGAGCCACGCGTCGGTAAACGACAAGTGAGCCAAGCGGGATACCACTACCGGGAGATTTTCTCGAGATTGCGTGATCAGATCAGCAGAGGCCGCAATCAGATGACGATCGCTGCGGCGCGGTTCTCGATGGAGCGGACAAGGGCCAGAGCTGCCATCGCCGAGCTTTTGGGGTTCGTCGGAAGCGGGTTGTTCTCAATCACGACCTGTAGAGATCCGAATGCGCCCGAAGCCGAGATCTCGTGGCGGTTCATGGTCGCTTCCGGGTCGGCAACCAAAGTGATGGTGGTCTGATCAGGACCGATGCCGGCGAGGGCCGTGGTCATGGCGACGTTGGCGTTCTTGGGAAACGTCGTCGCAGTCTCGGCCGCAGATGCCGAGAAGAACGACGTTGTGTCGGCGAGCGCATCGAGGTCGCATAGGTCCTCGGCGGGCGTTCCGAGCCAGGCACGGGGCGGCTTGACCATCCGGTGCTCGACCGTGTCGATGCCCATGTGTCGGGCAGCCGCGAGCGCATCGACCCCGGCGAGCGCACCCGGCTGGATCTGCACGGACACCTCGTGCGCTGCGGCGAGCGAGCGCAACTCGTCGAGCAGCGTCGGATCGGCGAACGCCGAGACTGACGACACGATGAAATCAGCGCCTGCAGCGAGGGCGGCACGCCCCCACGGCGCAACGCTCTCGCGGCCTGCCGCCTCGGCCACCACATCGACCTCGAGCCCGGCGAGCTGGGCGGGATCAGAGATCAGCACCGCACCCGCAGGCAACTCGCTGCGTTCCTCGGTCGCGTCACGCACGCCCACGGCGACGATGTCGACGGGTGCTTCAGCCAGGTAGCCGGCAGCTGCCGTGCCGATCGCGCCCCAGCCGATCAGGGCGACACGCAAGCGAGCCATGTCAGACCTGGAGACCGCAGGCGTCGAACGCCTCGCGGGTCACGGCCTTTTCCTCGTCGGTCAGCTCCAGCAGCGGGAAGCGAACTCGCCCACCGACCTGGCCCAACAGTTCTTGCCAGTACTTCTGATGCGCATGTGGTTTCTCTGCCGGACGCGTTCCCCAGAACGCATCGCGCACCGCGTCGAGGCTCGCGCTGATCGCCTTGGCCTCGTCCGCGTTTCCCGCGAAGGCCGCCTGGGTGTAGTCGTACATGCGCCGGTCCTTGGCGGACTGGAGCATGAACGGCGGGGACGAGCAGAGGTACAGCTTCCAGTTCAGCTCGAGGATGTTGTCGAGCCACTCAGGTTCCGACGCCGTGCTCACCTGGATGCGGTCCGACGCCAGCTTGGACAACTCGATGTACATCTCGCGGTCGACCGAGTACTTGATGGCGACGACGTTGTCGAGATCGGCGAGTCGGTTGCACAGCTCGGGCGACATCAGATAGCCGCTGGCCGGATGGCTCCACAGGGCGATGCCGATGTCGACCGCTTCGGACACCGCCGAGTAATAGCGCAGCAGCGTCTCGTCTTGTGCGCTGGTGAAGTGCAGGGCCGGGGCGTGCACGACGATGTAGTCGGCGCCGCAGTCCTGAGCGTGACGAGCGAGGTCGAGCACCACATCGAAGTTCTGATCCGAACACGACATGATGGTCTGGGCGTGATCACCCGTCGCTTCGACGGCCAGTTCGAAGCTGCGCTTCCGCTCCTCGAGCGTCATCGCATAGAACTCGCCTTGCTTGCCGCTGATGAACAGGCCTTCGATGCCCAGGTCCTGGGTCCAGTGGCGCACGTTCTCACGGAAGCCGTCTTCGTCCATCCGGAGCTGATCATCGAAGGGCATCAGCGCGGCAGCCCAGATGCCTTTCATGTGTTCGCGGGAGTAGTCCTTGGCGTTGCTGCGGGTGTAGTTCATCGTTCTGTGCTCTCTCGTTCCGGCCGGTCCCTACACAACAGCGATGCTGTGGGACACGTTCTTGACGACCGTGTAGTGATGGAGTCCTTCGGTGCCGCCCTCGCGGCCGTAGCCACTCGACTTCATGCCCCCGAACGGGGTCTCGGGCAGCGACGCTTCGAGGGTGTTGATCGACAGGTTCCCCGCCTCGACGCCATCGATCATGAGGTCGACATAGTCGGCCCGATTCGTGAAGCCATAGGCAGCCAGGCCATACGGGACCGAGTTGGCCAGCTCGATGGCCGTCTCGATCGAATCGACGGGATTGACGACGGCGATTGGCCCAAACGGTTCCTCTTGCATGATCCGGGCGTGGTCGGGGACGTTGGCCAAGATCGTCGTCTCGAAGAAGTAGCCGGTCTCGCCCATCCGCTTGCCGCCCGTCATGAGCTGGGCGCCGCAGTCGACGGCATCAGCGACGAGTGCGTCCATCGCGGCCAGGCGGCGATCGTTAGCGAGTGGCCCGACCTCGACACCGGGTTCCATGCCGTCACCGACGACGGTCTCGGCGGTTCGCTTGACGATGCCGTCGAGGAACTCGTCAAAGACCGTCTCGTGAACGAAGAAGCGAGTCGGCGATGTGCAGACCTGGCCGGCGTTGCGCATGGCCCGAATCGATGAGCTGGTGGCAGCCGCCGCGACGTCGGTGTCTTCGCAGACGATGACAGGGGCGTGACCGCCGAGCTCCATCAGTACCGGCGTCATGTGTTGCGCTGCGAGGGTTGTCAGGTGTCGGCCGACGGCGGTGGAGCCGGTGAACGCCACGAGCCGGATCCGGTCATCGGGGATCAGGTATTCCGAGATGTCAGCGGGCACGCCGAACACCAGGTTCAACACACCGGCGGGAAGACCGACGTCGTGGAACGCCTGGGCGATATGGAGCGCCCCGGCCGGTGTTTCCTCGGCCGCCTTCAGAATGATCGAGCAGCCCGAGGCGAGTGCACCGGCGACCTTGCGGGCGGGCTGGCTCATCGGGAAGTTCCAAGGCGAGAACGCAGCAACCGGCCCGATCGGCTGGTTGTGCACCACGTACTTCACGCCTGGTCCGCTAGGGATCACGCGGCCGTACGTGCGGGTGGCTTCGCCGGCATCCCACTCGAAGAACTCGGCGCCACGGA
>CALDGN010000347.1 GCA_937942965.1 uncultured Acidimicrobiales bacterium
ATTCGATCGAGCACGCCGACGCAATCGTGATCGCGCCGAGCAACCCGTTCGTGTCGATCGCCCCAGTGCTCGGTGTGCCCGGCATCCGCGAGGCGCTCGCAGCGCGTCGGGATCGCACCGTGTGCATCTCGCCCCTGATCGGCGGCGCTGCCGTCAAAGGACCGGCCGCAGACCTGGCTCGAACCCTCGGCCACGAAGTCTCTGCCGTCGGGGTCGCTCGGCTACTCGTCGACGTTGCTGGCCACATGGTGCTCGACACCGTCGATGCGGAACTGGCCGACGCAGTGCAAGAAACTGGCGTGACCCCCACCGTCACTGACACGATGATGCGCACGCCAGAGATCGCGGCTGCGCTGGCCACGACGACGGTCAACGCCGTCGCCTGACTGCCGCTCCCCTACTTCCCAATCCGTAAGGACCCGATGCGACTCGAGATCTTCCCCGTCGAAGGCCTGCCCGAGATCGGCCGAGGCGATGACCTCGCTGGCATGATCATCGACAGCGTCGACCTTGTGCAGCACGACATCTTGGTCGT
Organism: uncultured Acidimicrobiales bacterium; assembly: GCA_937942965.1. Taxonomy (GTDB): domain Bacteria; phylum Actinomycetota; class Acidimicrobiia; order Acidimicrobiales; family UBA10347; genus UBA10347. The sequence goes on from CALDGN010000347.1 coordinate 536, forward strand.
CACCCAGAAGATCATCTCCAAGGCCGAAGGTGCCATGGTCGAGATCGATGCCAGCGACCCGCTCAGTCACAAGCCGATCGTCGAGCGCGAATCGGTGCGTATCTTGCGCCGGCGAGGCGAGCTGATCATCTCGCAGACCAAGCACGGCTTCGTGTGCGCCAACGCCGGCATCGACCTGTCGAATGTTGAGCGCGGCCAGGCCGCACTGCTGCCCGACGACAGCGACCGTTCTGCTCGCCGCATCCGTGATGCGATCAAGGGCCGCCTGGGCCTCGATGTCGGCGTCATCATCAGCGACACGTTCGGGCGGCCGTGGCGCCGCGGCGTCACCGACGTCGCCATCGGCACCGCCGGCGTCAAGTCGATCCTCGACCTCCGAGGCACCCCTGATGCGCTCGGACGCGAGATGCAGGTCACCGAAGTTGCGCTCGTCGACGAACTCGCCTGCGCCGCCGAACTGGCGATGGGCAAGACGACCGGCGTGCCGGTTGCTGTAATTCGCGGCGGAAGTGCCGACTGGTTTGGAGAGTCTTCGGTGCAAGACGACCTGGTGCGAGATCCCCAGGACGACCTGTTCCGCTGACCGCTTCCCCCAACCTTCCGCAACCGCGCCAGCACCACCTGGCATAGGAGCTGAACCATGACGCAACCAACCCTCGTAATCGTCAGCGGCTACTTCGGGCCCATCCACGTCGGCCACCTCGACTACATCGAGGCTGGCGCCGCCACCGGTGACGAACTGTTCGTCATCGTGAACAACAACACCCAGCAGATGCTCAAGAAGGGCAAAGTCATCATCGACCAAGCCGATCGCCTGCGCATCGTCGAGGCACTCCGCGTCGTCGACCATGCCATGATCGCCGTCGACGAAGACGGCGCCGTGTCCGCCAGCATCGAAGCCATCGCCCAGAAGTTCCCCGATCACAAGATCATCTTCGGCAACGGTGGCGACCGAGGCCCCGACGGCGACCCCGTACCCGAGCACGGCGTGTGCGAGCAGTACGGCATCGAAATGATCTTCGGCATGGGCGGCAGCAACAAGGCCGACTCCAGCAGCCGCCTCATCGAAGAACTCGGCCTCCTGACCTGAGCTTCCTCGCAATCGCAGGTTCGCTTCGCTCGGCCTGCTCTGCGGATTAACTACCTCGCAAGATCAAAAAGCAAACCGCCCGGCTCGAGGAGCCGGGCGGTTTCGCGTTTTCGTGACCTCAGGTCAACGGGGCTGGATCAGCCGTCGTCGCCTTCTTCGACGGTGACGGTCGTGTCATCGACGCCCGTGTCCTGCGGAAGCAGTTCAGTCGGGTTGTACTCGATCGCCGAGCTCACGTTGTTGAGCGTGTCGAAGCGATCCGACGGAGGCAGGTTGTCCTCGTTGAACTCAACGTCGGGACCGGCGTACGCAATGATGTACACCTCGCGGTCGTTGTCGAACTTGATCTGGCCAAGGTCGGTCGTGAAGATCTCGGAGGCGGGCTCGCCAGCAAGTGCCTGGAAGTCGAAGTCCCAGTGCAGGACCTTGATCTCGGCCGGGCCACTTCCGTCTGCGCACTCTTCGCCGGCAACGAGTTCGCGGCCGGTGTCGAGCACGATCCGATCGGTGTCGACGCTGATGCGCATCTCGGTGAACCAGTGGCGCGTCTGTGCGTTGTCACCCGACGACAGTTCGAAGAACGGGTGGATGTGCATGATGCCGTCGCCGTGCGAGTGGATGCCGGTGGCATCGTCAGACGACTGGAACGGCGGCAGGTAGCTCTGGCCGCCACCCTGGGTGCAGTCGTACACGCCGTACACGGCGTGCCAGTGATCCAGGTTCTGGCGAGGCGAAGCGAGAGCCTCGCGAGTCGTCCAGGCGTAGAACACAGCGCCGATGCCCAGCAGGCAGATCAGTGCGATCAGTGCGGGGAAGCCCATGCGGCTCGCCAGCGACACGTCGCGTTGGCCGGCGGTCGCAGCAGCACGTGCAACCTTGCGGGCACCTGCGTCGCTCGATGGCGTGCGCACCACGCTTGCATCGTCTGACGACGCGTCAGCCATGCGCTTCGAAGGTCGCGTGGGGGTAGTGGATTCGGCGCCGTCAGCGGCTTCGGCACGTGGCGGGCGCTTGCCCTTGCCCGAACCCTTGCCCTTTTCGGACCAACCGGTCTCGTCCTCAGTCATGGCGGTCCACGCTATCCGCTTCGACTCCCCCACCAGACGCGCGAACCAGGAATGCAACGCCCTCTCAACACGACGTCAGTCGCGTGCCAATCGGGCATTTCGTGGAAGGAATCTGCTGCCTCGAACGTCTCGGGCAGCGATGCGCACCTCAGTCCGGCCGGGCGTGCACCACATCGCCGACGTGATGGACCGTGCGGCCCGCCGGACCTTCGAGCACGAGGGCGCCGTCTTGGTCGACATCGACGGCGGTGCCAACGACCGCATCGCCGCCGTCGGCTTCGATACGGACGCGTTGCCCGATCGTCGCAGATGCTGCGATCCAGCGTTCACGAAGCGGTTGCGCGTCGAGGGAGAGCAGTTCGTCGACGCGGCGCACGACGTCGGCAACGAAGGCGACACGGTCGACAGCGGCCGGCGACGCTCCGGGTGCGGTAGCTGGCAGGTGCTCGTCGATCGACGTCGCATGGTCCGGCACTCCGTCGGGTCGGGTGCCTCGCCAGTTCGCGTTCATGCCGATGCCGACGATGACTGCGCCGTGTGTCCCCTGGGCGAGGACGCCGGCCATCTTTCCGCCATCGAGCAGCAGGTCGTTCGGCCACTTCAGCTGACACGGCACGACCGTGCGTGTCGAGATCGCAGCGGCCGCCGCGAGCGCAACGGTGCCGATCGTCCAGAACGGACCGACACCTCGTTGCTCTCGGATCAAGAACGACATGAGGACACCGGACTCGCTTGGCGCCGTCCAGGTCCGATCTCGGCGACCGCGACCGGCGGTCTGCAGATCGGTCACCAGAACCTGCTCGGGCGCCTCCTCCGCTGCGAGCTCAAGGAGGTCGGCGTTGGTCGAACCGGTCTCGCTTACCCAGCCGATCTGGTCGAATCTCGTGCCCGAGACTGCGTCGCGCAAAAATGCTGCGCGCGAGGGTTCGGAATGAGGGGCCACATCTGGCAGGCTATGCCAGTGTTCTCCAAGGTTCTGGTAGCTAATCGTGGCGAGATCGCAGTTCGTGTGATCCGCGCTTGCCGAGATCTCGGCGTGACTTCGGTCGCTGTGTACAGCGAACTCGACCGTGACGCCCTGCATGTGCGCCTGGCCGACGAGGCCTATGCGCTCGGCGGGCAGACCGCAGCCGAGAGCTACCTCAACACCGAGAAGATCCTTGAGATCTTGGCCGAGAGCGGCGCCGACGGCCTCCACCCGGGCTACGGCTTCTTCAGCGAGAACGCCGACTTTGCTCGTGCCGTGACCGAGGCCGGCGTGGCCTTCATTGGCCCGCGCCCCGAAGCCATCGAAGTCATGGGCGACAAGCTCTCTGCACGTGCGGCCGCCGAGAACGTCGGCGTGAGCGGTGTGCCGGGCAACACCGATGCCGTCACCGAGCCATCCCAGGTCGAGGCGTTCGCTGCCCAACACGGCTACCCCGTCGCCATCAAGGCGGCATTCGGCGGTGGCGGCCGAGGCATGAAGGTTGTCAACGAAGGCGACGACATCGCGGCGGCGATCGACGGCGCGAGCCGCGAGGCGCTCAACTACTTCGGCCGAGGTGAGCTGTACCTCGAGCGCTACCTCAACCAGCCACGCCACGTCGAGGTCCAGGTCCTCGCCGATGCGCACGGCAACTGCATCCACCTCGGCACGCGTGACTGCTCGGCGCAGCGTCGCCATCAGAAGCTGATCGAAGAAGCTCCAGCCGCAGACATCGCCCCCGAGATCCTGGCCGCAATGGGCGAGGCCGCCGTGACCGTTGCGAAGGGTTGCGACTACGTGAACGCCGGCACGGTCGAGTTCTTGTACGAAGACGGCGGCTTCTTCTACCTCGAGATGAACACTCGCCTGCAGGTTGAGCATCCGGTGACCGAGCTTGTGACCGGCATCGATCTGGTCGAGGCCCAGCTGCGTGTTGCTAGCGGCGAAGAGCTGTGGATGACCCAGGACGACATCAAGATCCAGGGCCACGCGGTCGAAGTCCGCATCAATGCTGAGGATCCCGCGGGCGGCGCATTCCTTCCCGCCCCGGGCACGATCAGCTCGCTCAAGGCGCCGGGTGGCTTCGGCACCCGTTTCGACACCGGCTACGACTCGGGCGACGAGATCAGCCAGTTCTACGACAACCTCGTCGGCAAGCTGGTCTGCTGGGGCCACGATCGCCCGACGGCGATCGGTCGCACGCTGCGTGCGCTCGACGAGCTCGTGGTCGAAGGCGTCGCTACGACGATTCCCGCTGACGTCGCCATCTTGGCGCACGAAGACTTTGCCGCAATGCGCCACTCGACGAAGTGGGTCGAAGAGACGCTCGACCTGAGCGACGTTCGGGCCGAGGTTGCGCCTGTCATCGACGATGACGAGGGGCCTCGCATTCGTCGAGATGTGCCGGTCGAGGTCAATGGCCGCCGCTTCGACGTGTCCGTCTGGGTGCCAGAGTCCGCTGGCGTCGCCAGCGCCGGCGCTGCTCCGGCCCGCCGTCGAGCTGCATCTGGCGGCGGAGGCGGCGGAGGCACCGGCCAGGTCGCGGTCCCGATGCAGGGCACAGTCGTGAAGGTCGCCGTCGAAGTCGGCCAAGCCGTCGAGGCTGGCGACACGGTCCTCGTGCTCGAAGCCATGAAGATGGAAAACAACATCGCCGCCGACATCACCGGCACGGTCACCGAGGTCCGCGTCGCGGTCGGTGACTCCGTCGGCGGCGGCGACGTCGTCGTCATCATCGAAGCCTGACGCTTCCCTCCCTGCCGGGGTCGCAGCTAAAACGTTGCACTCCGTTGACCCGCTGGGGTCGCACCTAAAGCCGGTTCACCTCTGCTGCGGACGGTGGCGCGCCGACTGCGAAGCGTGACGTTGCAAGAAATATTTCGAAAAGGGCTCTGAGGGGCCGAGATTGTCACACCCCTCGGTCAGAGTTGATTGCATGCACACGAGGGCCGACTGGGCGACGACGATCGATGCGGCAATTGCCGCGTTCGATCACGCGCCATTGGGCGAGGTGCAGTCGTTCTGT
>CALDGN010000348.1 GCA_937942965.1 uncultured Acidimicrobiales bacterium
CCTCTTCGCTGCACTCGAGGCGACGGTGCGACCCCGCGACGTAATGACCGTCGAAGCATTCGAGAACGCCATCACGGTCGCCTACGCAATGGGCGGGTCGACGAATATGTTCCTCCACCTGCTGGCGATCGCTCGAGAAGCCGACATCCCGCTCGGGATCGAACGCATCCAAGAGATCGGCGAGCGAGTGCCGTTGATCGCGAACCTGCAGCCGCACGGCCCCTACGCAATGGTGTCGCTGCATCAGCTCGGAGGCGTGCCGATCGTGATGAAAGAGCTGTTGTCGGCAGGCTTGCTGCACGGCGATGCGATCACGATCAATGGCCGCACGGTTGCTGAGAACCTGGCCGACGTCGCATCGCTCGACGAGCTGGGCGACCAAGACCTGGTGTTCCCGGCTTCAGCGCCGATCGCTCCGGCGAACAACCACATCAGCGTGCTGACGGGTAATCTCGCTCCCGAGAGTTGCGTGCTCAAGCTCTCAGGCAAGACGCTCGACAACGGTGTCTTCACGGGCCCCGCTCGAGTGTTCGAGAGCGAAGACGAAACCATGGCAGCGATCCGTGCTGACGAGGTCTTGCCCGGCGACGTGATCGTCGTGCGCAACGTCGGCCCGGTTGGCGCACCGGGTATGCCAGAGATGGTGATGTTGACGGTCGAACTCCAAGGCCGTGGCCTCGGCAAAGACGTGGCCCTCATCACTGACGGCCGCTTCTCGGGCGTGTCGCACGGGATCCTCATCGGCCACATGTCGCCCGAGGCGGCGCGGGGCGGACCCATCGCAGCGATCAATGACGGCGACATCATCACGATCGACCCGACGGCGCGCTCATTGTCGGTCGCGCTCACCGATGACGAGATCGCGAACCGGATGGCCGATTGGGAAGCCCCGAACATCTTGGACAAAGTGCGGCCCGGTTCGGTCCGTCACAAGTACACGCGACTCGTCAGCTCGGCCCACCATGGGTGTGTCCTGCATCCTGTTGACTGATGGCGTGGTTTAACTGATGGCGTGGTATCGGTATCGAGCCAAGGACACCGACGGCACCTGGTTCACCTCGACCATCGAGGCTGAATCGGCCTATGACGCGACCGTCGCAGTGCGCGAGATGGGTGTCGAGCTCGACGCGCTTGAACGAGTTGCCAGCGCTGAGCCTTCGCTCGAACAGCCCGACCCACCTGCCGTGGCTGCGCAGCCATTACCCGAAGCCTCACATCGGCTCGAACCCGTCGACGATCGGCCGCCGCCAGCGCCTCGAGTCGTGCCTCCCGGTACCTCGGGCGTCGCCGGAGGCATGGTGTTTCTGCTCATCGGCGGCTTCTTCACCGGGATAGCAGCGCTCTTCATCATCATCGGATTGACGCTCGTGCTCGCGGGCAACTCCGACGGCTGGTTCGCGATGGCCGTTCCGTCGATTCACTTGACGGTCGGTATCGGTCTGCTGATCTACGCGCTCCGAGGCCGCCACGAGCGACGCCGCATCGTGCGCGACGGGCAGATTGCGCTCGGCCGCATTGACAGCACGGGGCGCAACCGGCGGGTGAGGATCAACGGCCGCAATCCGTACAAGATGGACTACGAGTTCGAGGTCGACGGCCAGACCTACCGCGGTTCGCACAGCACGATGGACGAGGCCATCAAGGCCCATCAGCGCCATGACCGGATCTGGGTGCTCTACGACCCGGATGATCCCTCGAAGAACGTCGAGTGGCCGCCGTTCTAGACGCCGCCGCGCGTTCGACTAGCTGAGTGGTTTTGCGGGCACGCCAGCGACGGTGGTTCTTGGCGCGACATCGCGATGCACCATCGCTCCGGCGCCAACGACGGCCCCTGCCCCGACGGTGACGCCGGGCAGAATCGTCGCCCCAGCTGCGATCCATGCGCCGTCCTCGAGCGTCACGCCGCCGCACAACGTGGCTGACGGCGAGACGGTGACGAAGTCGCCGAGCACATCGTCGTGGCTGAGCACCGCGCCGGTATGGATGAGTGCGCCCCGCCCGATCTGCACGTTGGCGGTGATCCGAGCTCCGGGAGAGACGAGCGTGCCGGGGCCGAGATCGACCGCCGGCCCGACCGTGCATTCCGGATGTACGAGCGTCTCTGGCATACGACCTAGCGAGACGAGCTCATCATGGGCTGCCTGGCGGGCATCGTTGTCGCCCAGAGCGACGACGACGGGGCCGGCGGGCATCGAACCGAAGCCCTGCTCGTCGGAGAGAAGCGTGATCCCAAGACGCTCAGCCGCAACTGTGGCGCCACCACTCCCCCAGATCGCCGTAACGCTGTGACCAAGGGCCGTGACGATGGCCGCTACCTCGGCGGCGTAGCCCGATCTCGCGACGATGATCATGCGATGCGTTCCGTCGAAGTCATCCGACGAGTCTCGCAGACCTGCGTACACCAGCGGGCGAGAATGGTGCGGGTTACGACGTCGTCGCCAGAGGCTCGGTCACGGCAGCGCCGATGCGGCGTTCCATGACCAGAAGTTCGGGGGCGGTGTCGGTCGCGGCCGTGCGGCCGATCGTCTCGAAGTCGAGCGAGGCGTAGAACGCCAGGAGGAGTGGATTCCGATCGCCGACGACGGCCCGAAGCGCGTCGTGGCCCTTGGCTTCGGCCCAGGTGACAACGGCGCGCACGAGTTCGTGGCCGAGCTGTTCGTTGCGACGATCGGGGGCGACCATCAGCCGCTCGAGCCACGGCAGTTCGTCGTGCTCTCGAACGCTCACGGCGCCTACGATCCGGCCGCGGTCGGCTCCGGCGCCGTCATGGATCACAAAGGTTGGGACACTGCCGGTCCGCTGCCCGAACTCGGCGAAGGATTCGGTCAAACCCGGAACCAGCGGCGTGTCATAGGCCATGGCTTCGTCGACGAATGCGGCTCGTTGAAGCGTGAACAGTTCGCCGTGATCGGCCTGGGTCGCCCAGCGGATCGACGGCCCCTCCGGCTGCAGCGACGCAGCCGAGACCGAGGCCGGTGGGGCTGCAGGAGGTGGTGGCAGCTTGGATAGTTCGACTTCTCGCGGGGACAGAGCAACCGGTTCTTGCGCTGGTCCGGGTGGTGGCGGCAGCACGGCAGGAGCGGCCTCGAGCACCACTCGATCAGCACGCCAGATGCCCAGGTGGAACCACACGCCAGCGAGAACGGCGAGTGCCCAACCCACCGGCCCCGCGATCCCATCGAGTGTGTCCAGGCCGAGTTCGCCATCGAACAGGTCTCGCAGCACCGTAAACAGAATCCAGATCAGGCAGCCAGCCAGCGTCAGACCGCCGAGTCCGCCGGCGATGATCAGATAGAGCTTGCGCCAGCTGGAACTGCTCTCGGCGATCGGGTCGACCTGTTGACTGCGGTCGATTCGTCCCCAGGTAGACCACCACAGTGCGGATCCAATGGCGAGCAGTACCAGCGTGCCGATCAAGCGGTTGTCCATCTCATAGGACGATGCGATGAGCGAGCGAGCCGTGGCTGCCTCGATCACCAGCCCGACGACGAGCGCAACGCCAGAGACGACAGCGATGAGTCCGACTCCGGCGATGACGTAGTCGTGGAACCGCAAGGCTTCGTTGCGAGCCGGGTCTCCATCTCGCTGCAACAGCCAGCGGTGGAACGCCCAGACTGCCAGCGCAAGACACCCGACGACCAGCACCGAGGGTGCGTCCTCGAACCAGTCGACGGCACTCTCCTCGGGCGAACCAAGGAACCAGATCAAGACGCCGCTGAGCGCGCCACCGATCGCTACGAGGCCAGCGATGAGTGCGGGCACGATGCCGACGCCAACCACCATCGCAAACCATGAGCGGCTGCGCCGAGGACGTGTCTCGATCCCATTGCTTCGGGCGAGGTCGAGCACCCGCCAGTGCCACAGCCAGGTGACCACGCCGACAGCTGCGGCAAGTACCCACTGACTCAGGTTGGCGCCGCCTACGACCGGCGTCGCAAAGAGACGGGCATAGGCCTGGGACCCAAGCTCGTTGCCGAGCCCGACAAGACCGGTGATGATCCATGCCAGACCGAAGACGGAGCCGATGAGCAGATGCACATGGCCTCGGACGCCAAGCCGTGGGCGTAATCCAAACCAGTACGCCAGCCAGACGACCAGCCAACCGGCCAGCTGCGCGACCTCGGGCATTTCGGCGCCTTGTCCATTGGCGACGTCGTCAATGACTTGGCCACAACTCACGAGAACACCGACGAGCGTTGTTGTGAGTGCGGCGACGAGATGGGCCGACCAGCCAATGCCAGGTCGGGAATCGCCAGTAGCCAAGCGCTCTTTGCGCTGCTTGTCGAGCTGGCGGGCCAGCAGGCCGAATACGGGAGTTCCGACGATCAGCAGCGATAGTGCCCGGGCGAGATCCGAGTTGGATCCGACGATGCGTTCGCCGGCCACGAAGGCTTGGAAGAGATCAATCAGGCCGACGGTGATCGCCAGCATCGCTAAGAACATGCCGAACGCAATGGCCGCAGAGCGCACGACCCGAGCCGGGTCGAGGGCGGCGCGCTCGTTCGCGTCGACGACCCGCCCGAAGCCGGTCCAAAGGGCGAAACCGATCCCGCCCAGAATGGCCAGCAGGAAGAAGCTGCTGATCACGATGTCGTCCCCAGACAGTTCTGGAGCCGCCACGGCCACGATGCCCCGTCTACTTTCCACTCGCCGTTCTCGCGGATCAATTCGACGAACTGCTCGCCGGACCGACGACTTCCCTCGAACGGATCTCCGCTGCTCGATGAGCGTTGTGTCAGCTCGACCCGGGCGGTGTCGCCCGTGATCTCGACGTTGTCAAGTTCGAAGCCGACGCCGGACATGGTGTAGCCGCCGGTGCGCCCGAACTCGTTTCGACACGCTGGCACGCGGTTGGCGGCGAGCAGGTCGAGCAGTGCGTCGTCTTCGCCCTCAAGGACCGCCTCGAGATAGTCCTGGGCCGCGGCCTCTGGAGTGCCTGCCGGCAGCTCCTTGGGGCCACGCAGCCCGAGCGCTATTGCGAGCAGCACGGCGAAGACAACGAGCGCGCCCATCGCTACAAGGGGCAGGCGCGACACCGACGGTACGTCGATGCCCGGCTGTTCGGAAGAGTCCATCACTCCACTCTCGCAGCCGTATCCCATCCGGGCCATGGTCTTTTGCCCCTATTGCCGCCTGGGGGCTTCCCCAGGCGGAGACCGCTAGGGGCGCAGGAGGACCTTGCCGGTGGTCTCGCGGCCTTCGAGCTTGCGATGCGCTTCGGCTGCTTCGGCGAGGGGCATCTCGAGCCCGATACGAACATCGAGGTCGCCGGCACCGATCCACGAGAACATCTCGTCGGAGCGGCGCTGCAGCTCGTCGGGCGTCGAGATGTAGTCGAAAAGTGACGGGCGGGTCAGGAAGAGCGACTTGCCGGCGCTTGCAGCGATGGGCGTGACCGCGTCGACCGGGCCCGATGCGTTGCCGAACGTCGCCATCGTTCCGCGGCGACGCAGGACCTTGAGTCCTCCGTCGAACGTCGACGCGCCCACGCCGTCGTAGACGACGTCGATGGCGTTCGGGCCGGCGATGTCTTCGATCGCAGCCGCAAAGTCGACCTCTCGGTACATGATCACGTGGTCGGCGCCAGCGCCGCGAGCGAGTTCGGCCTTGGCCTCGGTGCCGACGGTTGCGAACACTTCGGCGCCCTTCATCTTCGCCATCTGCACCAGCAGCAGGCCGACGCCGCCAGCAGCTGCGTGCACCACGCACTTGTCGCCGGCACTCAGCGCGTGCGTGCTGTCGATCAAGTAGTGCGCTGTCAGGCCCTGCAGCATCGAGGCAGCGGCCACATCGAGACTCACGCCATCGGGCACCGCAACGGCCGAAGCAGCTGGCATGGCCACTCGATCCGCATAGGACCCGATACAGCCCGTCCATGCAACCGTGTCACCGACGCTCCACTCGGTCACGTCTGCTCCGACGGCCGACACGGTCCCGGCGCCTTCGAGGCCGATGGTCAACGGAAGCGGCATTGTGTAGAGACCGGACCGGTGGTAGGTGTCGATGAAGTTCACGCCGGCCGCAGCGACGTCGACGACAAGGCCGTCTGCGGCAGGGCTTGGGTCGTCGACTTCGTCGTAGCTCAGGACCTCGGGGCCGCCGGTTTCGCTGATTCGAATCGCATGCATGCCCGACAACCTAGATGGTGGCCGTCCACACGTTCAGCGTCTCGGAGCGGTCCGCTCTACCGAGAGATCTGGCGGTCCGGAGCGATCTTGAGGATGACCCGTTCCGACTGGATCTCGGGCTGGTAGTCGACGCTCCGGTACTTCTGCGAGAGAGCGTTGATGCTGTCGAGCGCGTCAGGGCCAGTGATCGTCTCGACTACACGACCCCGGACCTCGGCGAAGGAGTACGGATTTTCGGCGTCCCAGATCGCGACCGTGACGCGTGGGTCCGCTTCGACGTTCTTGAACTTGCGGCGATGGACCTCGGTGTTGATCAAGATGTGCTCGTCGTCGCAGTGCACCCACATGACATGGGTCTGGGGCTGGCCGCCGGGGAGCAGCGTGGTGAGGGCCGCGAAGTTGGGGCCTTGGGCGAGTGCTTTGACACCGTCATCGATCATGTCCGGACCGTAGTCGAGCCGCCTGCGGCGAGGAGCAGAGCGTGCAGGTCAGGAGTGCTCGCTCACCCAGTCGAGTAGCAAGCCGGTGACAAGGTCAGGCGCTTCGAGGTGCAAGAAGTGGCCGACGCCGGGGAGCGCCTCGCGCCGCACCCCGTCGGGGAAGTCCTCGGCGACAACGGCGTGCTCAAACAGCCTGGCGTCCATGCATCCGTCGCGTTCACCGTGCAGGATCAGCATCGGGGCGCCGGCTGGGCGGATCTCGGTGGCGGCGTTCGAGCGAAGGCCGAGCAGCAACGGTGGCGTCGCGTTCTGGCGGTAGTACTCCAAGGCCGCCGCGAGCACCCCTGGTCGCCGGAAGGTCGCAACCAGCGATTCGGGTGCCTCTAGGCCCGGTGACCATCGAGACCAAAACCAGCGAAGAAGCGCCCACTCTCGGGCCTGTAGAGCTGCCTCGGGCACGGCCGGGATCTGGAAGAAGGTCATGTACCAGCTGAGCTTCAGCTGGCGGGGCACGTGCTTGAGAGCTTCGGGGATGCGCGGAACGGGCGGCACCGCCAACGCAGCAGCGCTTCGCACGCGAGTGCCGTGGTGCACGGCGACCGTGTGCGTGATCGCAGCGCCCCAGTCGTGACCAACGATGTGGGCCTGCTCGTGGCCGAGCGCATCGAGCCATCCGACGACGTCGCCTGCGAGCGTCATCAGCGAGTAATCGTTGTCGAGCGGTTGTGAGCTGGGCTCGTAGCCGCGGATCGTCGGGGCGATGCAGCGATAGCCGGCCTGTCCGAGCGCCAAGAGTTGATGGTCGAAGGTCGACGCGTCGTCGGGGAAGCCGTGCACGAACACGACCAGCTCGCCGTCGACGGGCCCGCTCACTCGAGCGCTGAACGTCAGCCCGTTGGCTTCGATCAACATGTTCGACGGACTCATCGTGTCCAGCCTCTCTCAGCGATGCGCATCGGGCTCGAAGCTAGTGCGGCCCTCTCTGACAGGTGCACCGTCGGGCACGCGTTCCCTGGCGGCTACGGTCGTCGCCATGTCCGCTTTCCATGAACTCACCATGGCGTCGCTCGAGGGCGACGACATTTCGTTCGCCCAGTTCGAGGGCCAGGCTTGTTTGGTTGTCAACGTCGCGAGTCGTTGAGGCCTTACGCCTCAGTACGCAGGTCTGCGTGCGCTTCATCACGACACTGACGGTCTCCAGGTGCTCGGCTTCCCGTGCAACCAGTTCGGTGGCCAAGAACCTGGCTCCGCCGAAGAAATCCGCGAGTTCGTCTCATCGAACTACGACATCGACTTCCCGATGTTCGCCAAGATCGACGTCAACGGCGACAACCAGGCGCCGCTGTACTCGATGCTCAAGGCAGCTCAGCCCGGTGATGGCGACTCTGCCGACATCGGCTGGAACTTCGAGAAGTTCTTGGTGAGTGGCACGGGCGAGGTTCTCGCTCGTTGGGCTCCACCAACGACCCCTGAAGAGATCCAGGCCCAGCTCCCTGATCTGCTCGGTTAGCGCTTGCGGGTGACCTGCACCGGCAGATTGGTGTAGCCGTTGATGAACGCCGACAAGGTTCGCTCTGGTTCGCCGACGACCTCGATGCGTTCGAAGCGCTGCAGGATCTCTTCCCAGAGGATACGCAGCTGGAGTTCGGCGAGGCGGCTACCCATACAGAAGTGGATGCCGTAGCCGAACGACAAGTGCCGGTCAGCGTTGGGGCGTTCGAGATCGATCGCCTCGGCGTTGTCGCCGAACACCGACTCGTCTCGGTTCGCGGACAGGTACCACATCAGGACCTGGTCGTCCTTGAGGATCTTCTTGCCACCGAGCTCGGTGTCACGGGTCGCCGTGCGCCGCATGTACGACAGCGGCGTCTGCCAGCGGATGATCTCGGGCACGAGGTTGGCGACGAGTGATGGGTCGGCGATCAGCTTGTCGTACTGCTCGGGATACTTGTTGAGCCCATAGACGCTTCCGGACATTGAGTTGCGGGTCGTGTCGTTGCCGCCGACGATCAGCAGGATCAGGTTGCCGAGGTGCTTGGCCGTCGGCATGTCTTTGGTGGCGTCGCCATGCACGAGCATGGACACCAGGTCGAATCCCGGCTCGTCGCGGCGCTCAACCCATAGGCGTTCGAAGTACTCGAGACATTCGCGCAGCTCTTGGCGGCGCTGCGATCCGGATTCGACGATGCCGCCCGGCTGGGGAATGGCGGTTACGACATCAGACCAGCGGGTGAGTTTGTACCGGTCTTCGAGCGGGAAGTCGAAC
>CALDGN010000349.1 GCA_937942965.1 uncultured Acidimicrobiales bacterium
ACGACCCACACGGTGTCACCGTGGAACTCGAGGCCGAGCACTTCTCCGGGGATGTCGAACGTGCGGGGCAAGAGTTCGCCAGTGTTGATGTCGATCGCTGCGAGCCCGACGGTTGCTACATCGGGTGAACCTGGGGCCAGATCTCGCGCCGTCGTGAACTCGCCGCCGACCCAGAGTTCGTTGCCGACCAGCTCGGTCACCCACACCGGCCCGTTGACATCGGCGGCCGGAATCGGATCGGTCTCGAAGGGGACGGGCTCTTGCGCATGACCGGTCGCCGCGGTGATCCAGAGCGCCGTGACCACCATGGCGGCCGCTCCCGCAATCGCACCCAGCACGCTCATGAACTCCGAGCTTCTGTTCCCTAACCGCCGGGACCCTCGCGAGATCACCCTCTCAGAATCGCAAAGAATCTGCGTCTAGTCAATTAGCCCTATAGGGCCAACCTATGTGGCGTCGATGCGCCCTGCGCCTGGGCCGCTACGCCTGCCAGCGAGATTTGCCGAGGCTGTAGCCAACCGAGCGAACGGTCTGAATCATCGTGGCGTGCTCCTCGCCGAGCTTGGAACGCAAGCGCCGGATGTGCACGTCGACCGTGCGGGCACCACCGAAGTAGTCATAACCCCAGACCTGACTCAGCAGGACCTCGCGGGTGAACACCCGGCCCGGATTCGACGCGAGGTACCGCAGCAACTCGTACTCCATGTACGTGAGTTCGAGGGACCGGCCCGCAACCGCGGCTTCGTAGGTATCGACGTTGAGGACGAGGTCTTCGTAGACCACGAGCTCGCTGCCGCCTTCGTCTTCACCTTCGCGCCACAGCGCATGGTCAAGGCGACGTTCGAGCTCACGAGGATGAAACGGCGTCAGACAGAAGTCATCGAACAATGCGTCACGGGTCGCCAGATCGTCGAGTTGGCGGCCGCTCACGAGCAACACGATCGGAGCCACTGGTGTCTCCAAGGCTCGCAGCGCTTCGCAGATCGCAAAGGCACGCTCGGCATCGCCGTCGGTCTGAATGATGGCGCCGCCCCATCCGTTCGTCGGCGTTGCGGCGACAAGCTCTGCGGCGTTTGCGACGCCGACCCAAGGGCGCGTGCTCAAGTCGAGTAACTGCGCGACCTCTGGCGGGACCGGGTTCGGGTGAACAAGCAAAGGTCGCACGACCCCGATCACACTACCGGCGTCTTTCGACCGGGTTGAACCCGATTTGCGGGTTGAGGAACTCGGTAACACGCTGTTCACATTGGGCCCTTAGAGTTCGCCGAAGCAATCAGACCTGAAACGGGAGTAACTATGTACCGGGCTGAATACATCTGGATCGACGGAACCGAGGACCCGTACCCGGGCCTTCGCTCCAAGACCAAAGTTCTGGAAGACGGCAAGGAGCCGGGCATCTGGGGCTACGACGGTTCGAGCACCAATCAGGCTCCCGGCGAGAACAGCGACGTTGTTCTCAAGCCGCAGTTTGTCTGCCCCGACCCGATCCGTGGCGGCAACGACATCCTCGTGATGTGTGACACCTACGTCCCCGAGACGATGGAGCCACTGCCGACGAACACTCGTGTCGCTGCTGTCGCAGCTGCCGAGGCCTATGGCGACGCACAGGACATGTGGTTCGGCATGGAGCAGGAATACACCTTGATGACGCCTGCGGGTTGGCCAGCCGGCTTCCCCGATAGCGCGTTCCCCGGACCGCAGGGTCCGTACTACTGCGGCGTCGGCACCGGTCGTGTTGCCTACCGCGAGCTCGTCGAAGAACACACCACCGCCTGCATGCAGGCCGGCCTCAAGATCAGCGGCACCAACGCCGAGGTCATGCCCGGCCAGTGGGAATTCCAGATCGGCCCAGCCGGCACCGTCGAGGTCGGCGACCACCTGTGGATCGCTCGCTACCTCCTCGATCTTCTCAGCGAGAAGTACAACGTGATCGCATCGATCGCCGCCAAGCCCATGAAGGGCGACTGGAACGGCGCTGGCATGCACACCAACTTCTCGACCAAGGCCATGCGCGAAGGCTGGGATCCGATGATCGCTGCCGCCGAGGCAATGGGTGCCGAAGGCAAGCCTGCTGAGCACCTCGCCGGCTACGGCCTGGGCAAGGAAGACCGTCTCACCGGTGACCACGAGACCGCTCACTGGAGCGAGTTCCGCTACGGCACCAGTGACCGCGGTGCTTCGATCCGTATCCCTTGGCAGTGCGCTGTCGACCAGAAGGGCTACCTCGAGGATCGTCGCCCGATGGCCAACGCTGACCCGTACACGGTCGCCGCACTCATCACGAACACCGTGGGCGCAGCTCTCGCATAGTTGACACTGCCGGCTCATCGAGCCGGACATTGTTCGCTGATTTTGTACACGAGGTCGCCCTTCGGGGCGGCCTCGTGGCCTTTTTGGGTAATAGTGTCGACGGACGCGACAAACCCGGCCGACACACGTCTTCTCGTACCGAGATACATCTTCGAATCTAGGTAAACGTGCCTAATGGGGTACGAACCCTAAACAACCGAACAGTTCGGCCGTTGTAAGACGCATCGCGACGAACCGCATATCCACCGGAGAGCAGCAGAGTGGACACCGACACACTTCATCGCCGACGTCATGTGACGCCGGTGATGGAACAACAGGCATGCAGCAACGCAACCACACAACGGGTCGCGCCATGACCGCTGCAGTTCGCGAATCCGAATCTGTCTCACCTCTTCCTCACCTGCGCGAGCAGCCTTTGGCCGAGGAACAACCCACCGGCAAGCGCACCCGCAAGGTCAGCCGATCTGCGGCGCTGCGCGACCTGATCCGTGTGCGCAACGCAGATGTGTCGGAGCCGATCGTTCGTATCCAGATCGGCGAGATCGGCGGCCCACTGCTCCAGTCGAGCGGCTGGGAACCCGTGGCGCCCGGAAACGGCGTTGACCGCGGCATCGACCTCCAGGTCCGACTCGAAGACGTCACGATCGGCGAGGCCCGGCTGTACTTCGAACGCGACGGTGCCCGACTTCGTGCCGAGATGCGCGACGACGTGCAAGCCGACACCGAGCTCGGTCGCGTCATGGCGTGGCGAGCCATCGCAATCTGTGCCCGTTCGCTCCGCCTCATTTCGCTCGAGACGTCACAGCCATTCCTCGGCACCTTGTCTGGTCGTGAGATCCGCAAGCTCGGCGCCGATGCAGAAGCGCTCGAAACAAACCGCCGCAACAGCCGGCCACAGATCCACGCCGTCGACCTGCGTCGCAACGCGATGATCCCGACCGGCGTTCGCCTTGAGCCACACCATGGCATTTCCAAGGCTCGCCGGACCGTCGACATCCTCGTCGCTGGCGGTGCGCTGTTCTTCTTCGGCCCGTTTGCGCTGCTGATCGCCGCCTTGGTGCGCCGCTCCAGCCCAGGTCCTGTCCTCTTTCGCCAACTCCGTCTCGGCCGAGGCGGGCGACCCTTCGAAATGCTGAAGTTCCGCACGATGGACAACTCGGTGTCTGCCGATGTGCACCGGTCCTCGGTGGAGAACAGCCTGCGCAACGGCACTGCCGAAGCAAAGATCGATGACGATCCACGAATCACTCGAGTCGGGCGGTTCCTGCGAGCGTGGTCACTCGACGAAGTACCCCAGTTCTTCAACGTGCTCCGTGGCGAGATGACCCTGGTTGGTCCTCGCCCCTCGCTGCTGTGGGAAACAAGCATGTTCGCGCCTCGCACACGCCGTCGTCTCCAGATGACGCCTGGCATCGCTGGACTGTGGCAGGCCAGCGGCCGCGGTGACCTCTCGATGGAAGAAATGCTCGAGCTCGATCTTCGCTACACCGAATCGGCGTCGGTCATCTCTGATGGACTCCTCATCGGCAAGACCGCACTCGCAGTGATCACCCGCAAGGGCGCTCGCTAACGACGCTCCGCGGCCAACTCCTTACGGGCCGCGAAACAACTCGTCGATCGGGATGACGGGCAGGTTCGGCTGGGTTTGTTGGGCATGCAAACCCCCACATTGACCACAACCCCTCTGCGCCGAGCGGCCGCTGTGCTGCTCGGTATTGTCTTGCTCGCTGCTGCATGCTCGAGCTCTGGCGACGATGCGATCGAGGCCACGACGGCCGCTGAACCGGTCGCCGCCGCCCCGGCCGACGACGCCATGGAAGACGACGCCATGGCCGACGAAGACGACGCCATGGAAGACGACGCCATGGCCGACGAAGAAGACGCCATGGAAGACGACGCCATGGCCGACGAAGAAGACGCCATGGAAGACGACGCCATGAGCGACGAAGAAGACGCCATGGAAGACAACGCCATGAGCGACGAAGAAGACGCCATGGAAGACAACGCCATGAGCGACGAAGAAGACGCCATGGAAGACGACGCCATGGCCGACGAAGAGCACGACGGCCCGGTGCTGGCGCTCGAGTTCGCTGGCCTTGAGCCGCTCGGCGATGCTGCCGTCTACGAGGGTTGGGTCATCGTCGATGGCGCTCCCGTCTCGACCGGCCGCTTTAACCTCGACGCTGACGGTTCGATCGTTGCCGAAGATGGCGGCGACCACCAGTTCGTGCTGCCCGAGGGCACCGACGCCACCGCTGTCGTGATCAGCATCGAACCTACCGTTGACCCCGATCCTGCGCCAGCTCCGACCAAGGTCCTCGGTGGTGACATCGTCGACGGTGTCGCCGAGCTCACGATCGCTCACCCGGCAGCGCTTGGCACCGACTTCGCCGACGCTTCAGGCCTCTACATCCTCGGCACACCTACCGATGGCGACGGCAACAACGAACTCAGCGGTGTCTGGTTCATCGACCTTCCCCTCGCTGCTGGCCTCGACCTCCCCGAGCTGCCTGAGGGTTGGCACTATGAAGGCTGGGCCGTCATCGACGGTCAACCCATCACGACCGGCCGCTTCACCTCCGCCAGCGGCGCTGATGACTTCGACGGCTTCAGCGGCGACCAGGGCGGCCCTCCGTACCCCGGTGAGGATTTCATCGTGAACGCCCCCGACGGCGTGACCTTCCCGACCGACCTGACCGACGCCACCATCGTGATCAGCGTCGAGCCAGATCCAGATGACAGCCCCGCACCGTTTGCGATCAAGCCACTCGTGTCCGAGGTCCCTGACGGCATCGCCGACCACACGGTCCAGAGCCTTGGCGCTGGCCCAGCAGCACCAACGGGAGTCGCCGTCATCGGCTAGTCCCAAACCTCTCCCCTCCAGGATGACGAGTCCCGGGCTTCGGCCCGGGACTCGTCGCGTCTCGCCTCGGGCACGGATCGCGGGGTTCGGATATCCTGTCCCATGGCTGGCGACGACGTCACCGAGCCTCCCGTGGATCCGGCGGGCGAGGCACGCGACCGATTCGAAGACGCGTTCGACCGACTTCAGGCCCGCTCGAAGCGGTCGGCAGAACTCGTTCGCGAAGGCGCCGACTTCGACACGCTGACCGCAGACCACGCCGAGCTCGAGATGATGCGCCGCGAAGCATGGCGGGCCAAGAAGGACGTCGTCTCTCGCTACGAAGGCGCCACACCCGACTATGTCGACGTTCCTGTCGGCATGCAGGACACGACCACATTCGGCCGAGTCGCTGCGGTGCTTGGTGCGTTGCTGCTGGCCGCCGCGATACCGCTGCTGTGGTTCGGTCTGCTCCGAGGCGGTACCGACATTGATATGGCGATCGATACGCAGCAAGTCGTGACGACGGTGACCGAGGACGGCCTGAACCGATGCACATTCGAGGTCCGGGTCGGCATTGTGAACAACAGCGACGAGGTCTGGCGTATTGGCCCAGCGAGCGCAGTCGTTGACCGGTCCCGCCTCAATCTTTCGTTCGTTGAGACGTGGCAAGTCCAGCCACGTGCAGTCGCGCCCGACAGCGGGGTGCGGGTCACCTTTGGGGCGCTTCTGGCCGCTCCATCGCTCGATCCGTGCCCGGCGCTTGCGGATCTCAGCCGCGGCACCTTCGGGGTCAACTTCGTCCAACGCGGCAACGGCTCGAATCAGGT
>CALDGN010000350.1 GCA_937942965.1 uncultured Acidimicrobiales bacterium
GAATGCTGGTCCCGAAGAGATGGACATCCTGCGAGACGACACCAGTGCGAGCCCGGAGATCCGCGATCGCAATGTCATCGAGCCCAACGCCGGCGAACGAGATCGAACCGGCGGTTGGGTCGACCAGGCGCAGCAGAAGTCGCGCCAGCGTCGTCTTGCCCGAGCCGGTGCGGCCAAGCACGCCGAGGGTTCGTCCGGCTCCGAGCTGCAAGGTGATGCCGTCGAGCACGGGCTGCGGGTCGTCTTCGTCGGGATAGGCGAACGACAGCTGGTCGATCTCGACACGTAGGGCGCCGCTCGGCAGCGACGCCGCCCCGGTGTCATCGATCGAGGACCGTTCGTCGAGCAGTTGCAGCGTGCGCACCATGCCGCCGGCAGCCCGCTGTACTCGTTCGGTCTCGTCGGCGAGCTTGCCGAGCGGCTCACGCATGATCTGGGTGTATTGGAAGATCAGATACGCGGTGCCGAGGCTGATCGAGCCGTTGCGCAACAGGAGCACGTCGAGCCCGAGCGCCATGAGACCGCCCACGACGAAGACTGCATTCGAGATGACCCAAAGGCCGACGCCTTGGCGCTCGCGTTGCAGTGCCGCCCGCAGGACCCGGCGACTTGCACGCTGAAACGTGGACACGGCGTGGCTACCGCCGCCGTTGCTGCGCAGATCGTCGGCGCCGACGAGGCGCTCCTCGATCTCGCCGAGCATGCGTCCGGTTGCTGCTTGTTCCCCGGCGGCCTCATCGACCGCGTGGTTGCGTAGCCGGAACACCGTGGCAACCGCCAGAGACAGGTACACGGCGAGGCCGAGCCCGACCCGCCAGTCCTGGAAGATCAGCACGATCACGATGCCGACCAGGGTGACCATGGCTGCGATTGCCTTGACCGCGAACCGGGCGATGAAGTCGCTGAGCGCGGTGACATCTCCGTCGACCCTGCTCACCAACTCGCCCGGGCTCGTGCTTCGGTGGAAGGCGAGGTCGAGCCCGAGGACGTGATCGGTGAGTTCGGAGCGGAGCTCGTTCGTCACTCGCCACGCGAGATCGGTCGCGGTCCACGCGACCAAGAGCGACATCACTTGTCGAGCGATGCCGATGCCGATGTAGATGAGCGCGAGCGTCGTCAGCCAACGGGCCGTAGCGCCGTCGATGGCCGCATCGATGAATCGAGCGATGAGTACCGGGCCGACGAGTGGCAACGCGCCTGCGACGGCAAGCACGGCTCCCATGATGGCGACGAGTCGACGCTGCGGGCGCAGCAGTTCAGCAAAGGCCCGCCAATGGGCACCGTCGGCCATCTGGCAACGCTACTGCGTTGCCATCAAGCCGTCCGGCTGATTTCGCGGCGAGGTCTTCTCGTTAGGCGCTACGCCAGCGCCAGTTTCGGAACTCGGCGCGGAACGGCGGCATCGAGTCGTGGTTGCCGGGCCAGACCGATTGCGTCTTCACCTGCAGGCGGCCTTGGAAGTTGCCGCCCACAAGATGGCGGACGGTGACGGCTTTTTCGCCCGGAAGATCTTGCCCGTCGAGCTTCACCCGAGTCCGGCCACTGCCGGGCGCAAAGCACATCGCGAGCGTGTGCCACTCGTTGTCGGGCTTCAGGTTGGCGACGGTGCGCCACTCGATGCCGCTCTCATTCTCGGCACACATCCGCACATCTCCGTAGGTCTCGACCCAGGGGTTGAGTACCCACTGGATCGCAGCACCTCGGTCGATGGTGCGGTCGTTCGGATCCTGCACGAGGAGCCCAGCTTCGAGGGCTTGGCCGACGTTGCTGCCTCGCCCATTGGTTTCTTGCGAAGGCAGCCGAAACTCGACGAGTGCATCGTGGCGGGCCGCAGCGCTTGGCACGACGGAGAATCGCTTCGACGCATGCGCTTGGGCCATCACGCCTCGGGCTTCGATGTTCGCCACAAGCTCACTATGTGTCCCGTGATCGAGGCGAGCGACGTCGGTCCGCCGTGGCCGCCGTCCAGGAGCCGTGTCCGAGGTATCGCCAAGCGTCGTTGTCCAGCCGGCGAGATCGGTGCCACCGTCGACCATTGGCTCGATCTGCGGGGCGGCGGTAACCGCATCCTTGTTGGTGGCAAGAGGAATGCCCACCGCCGCGGCGACGCCAGCGGCGCCTACTGAGCTGATGAAGTGACGGCGGAGCATGTACTTCAGTCGTCCGCTCACCCTGAGCGATCAGCGAAACGATGCAAGCTTGATGCTTCCCGACGATCCCTGACGGTTCGTTGAGGTGAACTGGTTCCCACGGCCCAGGCAACCGTGGGAAGCTGGCTCCATGACATCGATTGGCCCCGACCACGCTGAGCCGCGGATCGCCGTGTACCTCGACTACGAGAACCTGGCGATCGGCGCTCGCGAGAGCCTCGGGTCCACGTTCGACTTCGGCGTCGTCGCCGATGCGTTGGCAGAACGAGGCCGAGTTATTGCTCGACGCGCGTACGCCGACTGGTCCTACTTCGACGAGGACCGTCGCATGCTGACCCGCCACCAGGTCGAGCTGATCGACATCCCCCAGAAGATGGGCGGCAGCCGCAAGAACGCCGCCGACATCAAGCTCGCGATCGACGCAATCGAGCTGGCCTTGGAGCGCAGCTTCATCTCGACCTTCGTGATCTGCACCGGAGACAGTGACCTGAGTCCGCTCGTGCAGAAGCTGCGCGAACTCGACCGCACCGTGATCGGTGTCGGGATCCGTCAGTCGACCTCGAAGCTGTTGCCGCCGGCGTGCGACGAGTTCATGTTCTACGACAACCTGGTGCTCGGTGCCGATGACGGTGAAGACACCTCCGATGGCAACGACGGCGCGACGCTGGTCCTGTCGACACTCGCTGGCCTCGAAGGCAGCAGCGACTCGGTGCGAGCCTCGACGCTCAAGCGAGCGGTCCTGCGCAAGGACCCGACGTTCAGCGAGGCCGACCTCGGCCACCGGTCGTTCGGCTCGCTGCTTCGCTCGCTCTCGTCCGACGGTCTGATCTCGCTTGACGGCGAGGGTGATCCCCGAGTGTCGCTCGGTGACTCGGCTGCTGGTCGAGCCGACGAGCTGCTCGTGAGCGTCGTGACCGACGCGAAAGAGGTGCCGCTCACCGGTCTCAAGGATGCGCTCCGCAACGTCGACGCTGACTTCTCTGAGCGGCGACTCGGCTACCGCAACTTCGGCAGCTTCGTGCGGGCCGCAGAAGCACGGGGTCTCGTCAAGATCACCGGCAAGGACGACGGACGCATCGTCCGGTTACCGTCGAGAGGGCGATCGCGGCGCGGTCGCAAGTCCTAGGAGGAACCGATGGCAGACGACGCAGGCTCGCAGCGGCCGGACCTCACCAAGACGGCCTTCCGAACGCTCAATCGATTTGTGCGCCCGCTGGTCAAAGCGGGCGTCGGGTCGCCGTTGCCCATCGGTCTCGGCGCCGTCGTGCTCGAGTCCACCGGACGCGTGAGCGGTAAAGCGCGCGAAGTGCCGGTGCTCGGCTTCCGCCTCGGTGACAAGGTCATCGTGTCAACCGTGCGCGGCGACTCGCAATGGCTCAAGAACCTCGAAGCTGACAGCGACGCAGGTGTCTGGTACTGCGGCAAGCGCCACGACGCGA
>CALDGN010000351.1 GCA_937942965.1 uncultured Acidimicrobiales bacterium
CGTTGCGTTGGCTGCCTTGGATATCGCCGGTGCGATTGGTCGGCGCAACCACTTCGCTGAAGAATCGACCGGCTTCATCGAGAATGCCAGCGATCTCGGATGGCTCAACATGACTGAAGGCATCATGGCTTTGCAACTCTCCAACGTTGACGACGTGCTGGAGCACGAAGTCCATGTCCTCGATGGGGGCCTGGTAGTCGCTCATGCTTTCAGGATAAACCTCGTTATCGGCAGCAGTATCAAGAAGATTCCACTGATTTCGTGCTGTTGCGTCACCATCCCGATGTGCCGGGCTCGCCTTTGAACGGCCCCACAACATCGTCGGTGATCCACCCGCCATAAAAGCCGCCCGCTTGCGGACGCGCAAGCTCGCCGGCCACTCGACACTCCACACGGCCCGGGTAGAACGACACCCAACCCGCATATTCAGCGAACTCGGGATAGGGCGATGGGTAGCGCCAGCCGACAGGTTCGCCGCGCCCGCCATCTGCATCGCTCACGATGGCGACGTATTCGGCGGCGCCTTTCCACTCGCAATGCGAGGATCCGAACGTGACGCTCAGGCTGCCGTCGACAATTGAATCGGCGGGCACGTAGAACGAGGGCGGATGCGACGTTTCGCACACCTTGATGGAGTGGGCGGCTCGCGCGATCGGCCCGTTGGGGCCATCGACTTCGATCGGTCGGCTATCAGGAACCACAGCGGGAGGTCGCGGGTAGTCCCAGACAGACTCTTGTCCGGGCCCGGGTTCGGCGGCGAAGTCGGGTCGCTGATCGCCTCGATTCACCCAGTGCTCGCGCGCCTGTCGAAGCCAGTCCGGTGTTGTCGCCATAGCTCGAAGTTAGGGCCGGGTCGTGACCTGGGGCGAGCCGTATCGGCCTGCGTTTTCGAAGCTCTCAGGCGAAGTGGTCGCCCAAAACTTCGAATGCCCGCCGATGAGCGGCGGGCATTCTGCGTTGCTGGCGTCACGCCGCAGCGCGACGCACGAGATGGCGCTTGTTAGGCGGCCGAGAGTTCGCCGAGACGGCGGACGGCGGTTGCCGGGATCCTCTGCGCAAGGCGAGGACACTGGGCCAGCAGCGACGAGAACTCACGTGGCGTGAGTGCGTAGATCTGCATGGCGGTGTCTGCCACAACGGTGGCCGTGCGTGGTTCGCCCGTGATGAGCGACATCTCGCCGACCACGTCGCCATCGGAGACGGTCGCGACGATCACATCGTTACGCACGACCGAGGCCGTACCGCTGACGATGACGAGAGCCTGGCGACCGGCGGTTCCCTGGCTGGTCAGTGTCTGACCTGCAGGGACATCGACGATCGTGCCGAGTCGTGAAAGTGCACCGAGCTCGTGCTCGTTGAAGCGAGTCGAGAGTGCGTCGCGTACGCGGGCGGGCACGTACTTTTCGGTTGTCTTCTTGGTCCAGAACATGGGGGGACGTTCCTTTCGTGGGACCGGATGTATGACGGGTTAAACCGTATGAATCCCATCGGTGTTCCCACCCGGAATGTGACAGTGGTGACGCGTGGCGGGCGTCACGCCGCCACGGTTGGCGCTGGAGGCGTAGGGGCAAGGTCGTACGCTGCGCCGGTGTCCATCGGGGTCTACGTCGCCGTTTTCATCGTTGCCCTTGTGGCATCGACCGTGCAGAGCTCGACGGGCTTCGGTCAAGGTCTGATCGCAGCACCCCTCTTCCGGCTGTTGCACCCCGATCTGTTGCCCGTCCCGATCGTCGTCACCGGACTGTTGATCGCGGTGCTCGTCGCTCGCCAAAACACCCAGCTGCGCGATGTGCGAGCGATCGCGCCAGCGGTCGGTGGCCGTTTCGTCGGCATCGGTATCGCGCTCGTGTTGCTCGCGACCCTTTCGGAACGCGGCTTGAGCCTGCTGGTCGGCGTGATCGTGTTGAGCTTCGTGCTGTTGCGCGTGTCCAATGTGCGTCTGCCGCAATCGACCGCGACCTTGGCCGGTGCCGGTGCAGCATCGGGTGTCGGCGGCACGGTTGCAGCACTCGGCGGTGCGCCTATGGCGTTGCTCTACGTACAGCACGCCGAAGCTCGTGACTTTCGTGGACCCCTGGCGGCGTACACGCTGATCGGCTCGTCGCTCACGATCCTCGCCTTGCTGCTCGCGGGTCGGTTCGACCTTGAGGCCCTCAAGCTCATCGGCATGCTGTTGCCGCCGATCGGGTGCGGCATGGTGTTGTCGCGCTGGGCGACTCCGGTTATCGATCGGGGCTACTTGCGGCCGTTGGTGCTCGTGCTGTCCGGCTGCTCCGCGGTCGTGCTGATCCTGAGCGAGATCTTCGTCTGAAGCCGCGCCTAGCTCTCGGTGATGCCGAGGGATTGGCGGAGGAAGGCGACCTGCAGAAGGAGCAGGTTCTCGGCGACCGACTCTTGTGGCGTCATGTGGCTCACGCCGGAGAGCGGTAGGACCTGGTGCGGGCGGCCCGCTTCGAGCAATGCTCGGCTGAGCTGGAACGTGTGGGCGGATACGACGTTGTCGTCGGCCAGGCCGTGGATCAGCATCAGCGGCCGCTCGAGCTGCGCGGCAAGCGGCGTGAGGTCAGTGCGCTCGTAGGCGCCCGGGTCAGTAGCGGGGTGGCCGAGATAGCGCTCGGTGTAGTGCGTGTCGTAGAGGCGCCAGTCGGTGACCGGCGCGCCAGCGATGCCGGCGTGAAAGACATCGGGGCGCTTCATCACCGCGAGCGCAGCGAGGTAGCCGCCGAAGGACCAGCCACGAATACCGACGCGGCTGACGTCGAGTAGGTCGCCGTGGCTGTCGGCGAGGTCGTGGAGCGCTGCGACCTGATCGTCGAGCACCGGGTCGGCGAGGTTGCCCAGCACCTCTTGCTCGAAGCGGGGGCCACGAGCTGGGGTGCCGGAACCGTCGGTGACGATCACGGCAAAGCCTTGGTCAGCGAACCATTGGCTGGCCGAGAACGCGGACCGAGCCCGCTGGACCCGGAGCGCATGTGGGCCGCCATAGGGGTCGAGGAGCACGGGAAGCGGGCCGCCGTCGTGACCCGCGGGGAGCACCAGTGCGGACTGCAGCCGGCGCGGCGTGGTTAGGTGGAAGCTGACCTGATGATCGAGTTCGGGGCGCTCGGCGAACGACTCGATTTCGAACGGATCGCCAGCTTCGGGATGCACGACGGTCGTGGACCGGGTGTCCTCCATCGTTGCCGACACGAGGACTGTGGTCGGACCGCCGACCATTGCCCTGTGGATGCCTGGCTCGGTGGTTATGGCTTCGGTGCCCGAGCCATCGAGGGCGACGCGGTACACGTGCAGTTCGCTCGAGTCGGTCGTTGCGCCGACAATTGCGTGCTCGGCCGAGACGTGGTTCACGGAGCGGATCTGCAGCCCGGGTTCGGTGACGGCAATCCCGTCGACGAAGAGTCGACGCGTGTCGGCCTCATGATCGTCTGCGACGGTGATGATCCGGTCACCGGCGCGGCGAGGCGTGCCGGCCACGAGTTCGCTCCAGCCCGGATCCGTCTGGCGGTGGAGCTCGGTGATCGCGCCGGTGTCGGGATCGACGGACAGGATCGCGGTCGTCTTCTGATCGCGTGGTTGCACGGTCAGCGCGATGCCGTTGCGCGAGGACCACTCAGCCCGGGCGAGGTACTCGAACTCGTCGCCTCGCCAATCGATCGCGACCCGACTGCCCTCCGGCGAGATGACGAATAGGTCGACGGTTGCGTTGGTCTCACCGGCCGCTGGGTAAGGGAGCGAGCGAGGGGCGATCGAGGCATCGACAGGTTCAGAGATGTGCCACGTCGGTACATCGGCCGTGTCAACCCGCGCGACCAAGAGCCGCTCGTTGTCGGGGCCCCACCAGAAGCCTCGGCCTCGGCCCATTTCTTCGGCCGCAACGAACTCGGCCGCGCCCCAGGTGATGTTGGCTTCGCCGTCGTCGGGTCCCACGACGAGCCGGTCGCCCTCGGCATCGCTGACACGGAGGTGGCCGGCAGCGTGATAGGCGATGCGACTGCCGTCCGGGGAGAAGCGAGGGTCGAAGGCGACGCCGGTCGTCGGGACCTCGGTCGTCGTACCCGCTTCGATATCGGTCTGGAACAAGCGGCCACCGAGCGCGAAAGCGACGATGCCCTCGTTGCTGTGGGTGGTGTAGGTGACGATCCCGCCGCCAGCTTCGCGAGCGCGTTCACGGCGAGCCTTCTCGGCTGCAGTGAGTTCGACGTCGCCAGCGCCGAGGAGCTCGACCGGATCGACCAAGAGCCGAGGCTCAGGGTCGGGCAGGTCGATCATCCACAGGCGGTTGACCGGGTCATCGCTCGCCGTCGAACGACAGAACAAGATTCGCTGGCCGTCACGGCTCACGATGATGGTCCGAGGAGCACCAAGCGTGAATCGCTGGGTGACCGCATTGCGCCGGGGATAGCTCACGGAGATGTTCTAGCGCGGCTGCTTGGGATCAGCGCGCGCTCTTGGGCGCAGCCGCTGGGCGGCCGTCTCTTTGTGCCTTTGGTTAGCGGTTCCCGGAACGGGAACGATTGCCGCCCTGTCCGCCGGAACGCTGACCACCAGATCGCTGACCACCAGATCGCTGACCACCAGATCGCTGGCCACCTGACTTCTGACCGCCGGATCGCTGGCCGCCACCGGAGCGCTGACCGCCGCCGGACCGTTGACCGCCTCCAGAGCCCTGACCCTGGCCGGAGCCCTTGGGCTTGCGGCGGCTATTGCTGGAGCCGTTACCTCCAGAACCATTGCCACCAGAGCCATTGCCACCGGAACGGCTCGAGCCGTTGTTGTTGTGGCGCTGGTTCTTGTGACGGCCGCCGCTCTTCTTCTTGCCGCCGCGGCCGCCGCCGCCGCCGTTGTTCTGCGGCTGCGGCTCGCGGGCTGGTGCTCGCTCTGGCTTCGGTTCGCCACTTGCGAGCGCACGGATGTCATCGATCGACGGAGCCGTGATTGGCTCGTTCAGATCGATCTTGCGCATGACGGACTTGGCG
>CALDGN010000352.1 GCA_937942965.1 uncultured Acidimicrobiales bacterium
GCATCAACCCGATGTTCCATCGGCTCGACGCGGAGCCCGACCAGAGAAGTAGGGATAGACATCTAATCGATCCACCGTTCGATCGTGGCTTGGACGGAGCCGCTCGACTGCAGGTCGGCGAGCGCGCCGTTGATGCGTTCACGCCACGGCGAACCCTGTTGCAAGCCGAACGTTTCGAACTCTTCGTACAACACGGTTCCGCTTGGCGACACGCCGTGCTCGGGGCCGAGCGCAGCGATCGCAAACGGGCTCGCCAGCACGATGTCCGCGTCGCCTCGTTCGACCGCATCGAACGCGTCGGCTTGCGATGCGAAGCCAAGCGTGTCGGCGCCTTGGGCTCTGATGTAGTCCGCGAACGTCGTGTCCGAGACGACGGCAACGACGCGATCATCCAGCCGTGCCTCGGTCGTACCTTGGGCCGCGATGTCTCGGCTGATCTCCGAGACGAACGCACCAACAAGAAACAGGCTGGCGAACATGGCGACCATGGCGACCAGACGGCCTCGGATCGAGGTCGGGGCCTTGTCGCCGTAGCCGACGGTGGTGACCGTCGTGACCGCCCACCAGATCCCGTCGAAGACGCCGCGTGGATAGGACCGGTGAAAGTCGTTGTCATCGTCATGGCGTTCGATCAACCAGATGACGTGGCCGAGCACGACCAGCCCCGCGACCGCCAGTACCAAGATGCGAAGGACCCGAGAGCCAAAGAGCGCGCCGAGCAGCGAGGCTGGCGATCGAAGCCGATCGTGCACGCCGAGCTGCGGTCCCGAGGACACGACGGCCGAGCTGAAGTCGATCAGCTCCTCTCGGTCCGCAGTCGGCGCCAGGGGCGCAACCGCGACATCGGCCTCGCCGTTCTCGAGCAGCGTGACCATGGCCGGGAACGACGCAGCCCAGACCACGTCGACATCGACGCCAAGCTCCGCAGCAACGTCTTCCCAGATCTCCCAATAGAAGCCGGTGGGCCGATCGCCCTCGCGGGTGACGAAGGGCTCAACCTCGGTCGTCACGACGGTGAGACGTTCGCGCTCTTCTTGCGCCTGGCCTGCGGGCGCGTGGAACAAGGCAGCGAGTGTGGCTGCGAACGCAATGACCAGGAACCAGGCGACGCCGCGCCGCGCACGGGATCGCATACGTCAGCGGCGGCTGGAGATCACACCGGTATCGAAGCCGGCCAGATGGAGGCCACCCGCGAACCGAGCGTGCTCGATCTTGGTGCAGCGGTCCATGACGACGTCGAGACCACCGGCGAGCGCGATCTCGGCAGCTTCGTCACTCACGATCCCGAGCTGAAGCCACAGCGTCTTGGCACCGACCGATACGGCCTGTTCGGCGATCTCGGGGCAGTCGTCGGCGCGGCGAAACACATCGACCATGTCCGGCACGACGGGCAGTGCCTCGAGCGACGGATAACAGGTGTGGCCGTTGATCTCGGTCTCGCGAGGGTTGACCGGGTACAGGTCGTAGTCGCAGCCGGACGACGACAGATACGTGATCACGAAGTTGCTCGCTCGAGATGGGTTGCTCGATGCTCCGACAATGGCGATGGAACGCGTCAAGTCAAGAATCGACTGGCGTTTCCGGGCGCTCGGTTCGACGTAGGTCACCTCTCCAGCATGCCAGCTACGGCCAACCGAACCCGGTTTGGCCGCATCACCCGCAGCCGGTTTGATCCGACGCTCGGGCAGACTGTCGACATGTTCCGGCGGAAAGCTGCGTCCTCGATTGCGCTTCTGATCCTTGCGTTGATCGCCGTCGCGTGCAGCTCGACGACCGTGCTCGGTGAAGGACGTCTGGGTGCGCCTGAGCAATCGGCGTCCTCACTCGACGCCAGCGACACTCCCGACAATGGTGGCGAAGCAGCCGAGGAGACCAACGCTGGCGCCGCCGACTCGGGAGACACAGATGCTGGCGACACCCTGTTCGACCGCGACGACCCCGCTGCGAGCTTGAGCGACGACGAATTGATCGAGGCGTGGTCGGCCGAGTGCCTGGATGGATCCGATCTTGCGTGCGACGTGCTGTTCACGATCACCGATCGCGGCAGCGAAGCCGAAGAAATTGCCCAGACCTGTGGTGGCCGAAGCGATGTTGAGGTCCGGTTCTGCACACCGGACATCGATCCGTTCGAGGACCGGCTCTGGTTCTCAGCCGACAGCGCCGGGTTGCCGGATGTCGTCGTAGATTGCGAGAGCGGCGATCTGATCTCGTGCGACTTCCTCTATTTCCGCAGCGAGGTCGGCTCGACCTATGAGGAGCTCGGAAACTCGTGCGGTGGACGAGTTGCCATCGCCGTCCCCGACTGCCGCTCCGCCCTCGGGTCGTAGTACGCCTTTGCTCGCTGGCGCTCGCAAACGCTGCGCTCTGTCAGAACCTCGGCGATCCCCACCGGCTTTCCCGCTGAAAGCTCGCCCAGACGGACTACCCGCCCAAAGCTTGGTCGAGGTCCCAGATGATGTCGTCGACGTCTTCGAGGCCGACGGACAAGCGGATCATGTCGGGTCCGACGCCAGCGGTCTCAAGCTCTTCGTCGGTCATCTGCTGATGCGTCGTCGAGGCCGGATGAATGACCAGCGTCTTGGCGTCGCCGACGTTCGCCAGGTGGCTGACAAGTTCGAGCTTCTCGATGAAACGCTCGCCTGCATCGCGGCCACCCTTGACGCCGAACGTGAAGATCGCTCCGGCGCCCCGAGGCAGGTACTTGGCGGCGAGATCGCGATACGGCGAGCCGTCAAGGTCAGCGTGCGCGACCCAGCTGACCCGAGGGTCATCATCGAGCCAACGGGCGATCGCTTGCGCGTTCGCGACGTGTGCGTCCATGCGCAGCGGCAGTGTTTCGAGGCCCTGCAACAGCATGAACGAGTTGAACGGTGAGATCGACGCGCCAACATCACGCAGCTGCTCGGATCGAAGCGCAGTGCAGAAGGCGTACTCGCCGAAGTTCCCGTGCCACTGCAAACCGTTGTAGGTCGGGATCGGTTCGGTCATACGCGGGAACCGGCCTGAGCTCCAGTCGAACCGGCCGGCTTCGACGATCACGCCGCCAATGCTGGTGCCATGCCCGCCGATGAACTTGGTCGCCGAATGGATCACGATGTCGGCACCCCAGTCGAGGGGTCGGCAGAGCCAGGGCGTCGCGAAGGTGGCGTCGACGACGAGCGGCAGGCCATGGGCGTGTGCGACTTCAGCCAGTGCTTCGAGGTCGGCGACGGCACCGGTTGGGTTACCGATGATCTCGGTGTGGATGGCCTTGGTCTCGGGACGAATGGCCGCCGCGAATGCGGCGGGGTCGTCGTTAGGCACGAACGTCGTCTCGATGCCAAGACGCCCGAGCGTGGTCGCATACAGCGTGTAGGTGCCGCCGTACACGCTGGCTGCTGCGATGAGATGGTCGCCCGCCCCGGCGAGCGTCGTCATCGTCAGGAACGCAGCAGCCTGTCCGCTCGCGGTTGCCACCGCACCGATGCCGTTCTCAAGGCTCGCCATCCGTTCTTCGAACGCGGCGGTCGTCGGGTTCGAGATGCGCGAGTAGATCGTGCCGTACTTCTGAAGCGCGAACAGGTCCGCCGCGTCGGCGGTGTCTTCGAACACGAAGCTCGTCGACTGATAGATGGGCACGGCCCGAGCACCAGTCGTTGGGTCAGGTCGGCCACCTGCGTGCAGGCTGCGGGTTCGGAACCCGAACTCTCGAGATGCAAACTCGTCGTCACTCACGTGGTGCTCCCCTAGTTCAGCCGCGAAGAAGTTGCTCGAGGAACACTGCCACACCGTCGTCTTCGACCGAGGCCGTCACGACATCAGCTCGCTCGAGCGTCACGTCCGCAGAGTTCGCCATCGCCACGCCCGTGCCGGCCCACGCCAACATCTCGAGATCGTTCGTGCCGTCACCAAAGGCCAACGTGTCCTCGGCGGTTAGGCCGAGGTGCGCGGTCAGCGCATCGAGGCCGACGGCCTTGTTGTCCCCCGCAGGGATGACTTCGACGATCGGCAAGATCACGCCGTGGAAGATCTCGGTCCTGTCGTCGAGGTCAGCCGTGGCCACGCGAGCGAGCCCCGGCAAGTCGTGGTCGAAGTCGTCGTGGAAGAACACCAGTCGGGCGACATCGGGGCAGGGCGAGCCGAGCATTTCGAGCACATCGTCGACGGCGACGATTCCGGATCGCGGCGGCACGCGCCGCTCGAAGCCGTGCTCTTCGATCGTGCGATCACCGACGTCGACTGCAGTCCCGATCCCGGGGAGCTTGGTGCGCATCGAGCGCACAATGCGCTCCGTTGTCGCTCCAGCGATCGTCGACTGTCGGATCATCGCTCCGGTTGGTACGTCGACGACGACGCCACCGTTGCCGCAGACGGCGAAGTCGAACTGGCCAATGAGGTCCATCGTCTCTTCGAGCGCGGCAAGCGGTCGACCGGTCGCAATCGAGACGGCGACGCCAGCCTCTCGGAGTTCGGCGATCACCGCCCTCGTCCGGTCCGAGCACACACCGTCGTAGGTGATGAGCGTGCCGTCGACATCGAAAGCCACGAGCTTGGGAAGCGCCACCCGCGGATCCTACGCCGACGGACGCTCGGCCAGAGCCGCATGTGATGTCGCAGGCGAACTGATGATTGAATGTCGCGATGCGTTACCTGGGTTTCAACCACGACGGTGTTCCGACGATCGGCGTGGTCGCCGACGGACAGGTTCATCCGCTCTGTTCGATCGATGCGTTCTACGACGAACCAGCCCGCTGGATTGCATCGTCGCTCCCAGCGGCCGCCGTTCCGCTCGAAGGACTCGATCTCGTTCCGCCCGTGCCGACGACGGCCAAGGTGCTGTGCCTCGGGCTCAACTACGCGGCTCATATCGAAGAGACGAAGAGCGAGCGTCCGCCCGCACCGAACATCTTCGCGAAGTGGTACGCCTCGCTCAGCAACGACGGCGACAACGTGCCGGTGCCGACCGGAGACGAGCGCTTCGACTGGGAATGCGAGATGGCGGTCATCATCGGCTCGAACCTGACCGACACCGCCGAGGCCGATGCGATGTCGGGCGTGTTGGGCTACACCTGCTTCAACGACATCAGCTCGCGCGGCTATCAACGCCGCACCCACCAATGGGCGATCGGCAAGAACGCCGACGGCTCCGCACCGATCGGGCCTGTGGTGGTGACGGCCGACGAGTTCGGCGACCCGTACGGCAAGCGCATCATGACCCGCGTCAACGGCGACACGCGCCAGGACAGCACGACCGATCACATGATCTTCAAGATCGCCGAGACCATCGAATACATCACCGCGGGCACGTCGCTTCGTCCTGGTGATGTGATCGCAACCGGCACGCCGAGCGGCGTCGGTGACCGCATGGACCCACCCACCTATCTCACCCCGGGCGACGTTTGCGAGGTTGAGATCGAAGACATCGGCGTCCTGACGACCAACATCGTCGCCCGCTAATCCGAATCGACAGAGGAACACGACATGCGCAGCTGGCAGATCAACGAACTCGGCGACCCCTGGGAGCTCCTGGAGCTCACCGAGGTCGACGCACCCGAACCTGGCCCTGGTCAGGTCGCCATCGACATCGAATCGGTCGGGGTCGCGTTCCCGAACGTCTTGCAGGCCCAAGGCAAATACCAGGTGAAGATCGAGCCACCCTTCTCCCCCGCAACCGAAATCGCGGGCACGGTGGCAGCGCTCGGCGAGGGCGTCACCGAGTTCGCGATCGGCGACCGGGTCATGACCATGGACGGCGCAACGATCTCCGAACGAGCGGTCTCCAAGGCCGACCGCGTGTTCCGCATTCCCGGATCGCTGACCGCGTCGCAGTCCACGGCGTTGCTCGTGAACTACACGACGACCTGGTTCGCGCTGCACGATCGCGCTCAGCTCCAGGCGGGCGAGACCGTGCTGATCACCGCTGCCGCAGGTGGCGTCGGGACCGCCGCAATCGATCTCGCCAAAGCTGCAGGCGCAACGGTGATCGCCGTTGCCGGCGGACCAGAGAAGGTTGCGCTCTGCAAGGAACTCGGCGCCGACGTCGCTATCGACTATCGGGCGACCCCCGACTTCGTTGACGCCGTGCGCGAGGCATCGGGCGGCGGCGTCGACGTCTGCTACGAGGTCGTCGGCGGCGATACCTTCCAGCACGCACGCCGGTGCATGGCCTGGGACGGGCGCCTTCTGATCATCGGCTTCGCGGGCGGCACGATCCCCGACTCACCGATGAACCATGCGCTGCTGAAGAACTACTCGATCGTCGGCGTGCACTGGGGCGCTTCGATCGGACGCGACCCGTCGTCACTCGTTCGCCAACAGCAAGAGCTCGCAGCACTGGCCGAGGCCGACAAGATCTCGCCACACGTGCACACGCCGTATGCCTTCGACAACGCCCGGCAGGCGTTCAACGACCTTGCCCACCGAAAGACCACCGGCAAAGTCGCCCTCGAACTGACCTAGGCAACGAAGCCCAGGGGAACCGCTCTGGCTTGAACTACCCGGCTACCAGGTTTGACGGAGGTGGTCTCGGATCGTGGTGCCGGTGTATTCGGTTCGAACTCGACCGCGCCGCTGCAGCTCGGGGATGACGTGATCGACGAAGTCGTCGATCGACCCCGGACAGTGGATGGGTGACAGCATGAAGCCGTCGCCACCGGCTTCGTCGGCGAATGCCTCCAGTTGGTCGGCGACCGAAACGGCCGTGCCGACGATCTGCGGCAACCCGACGCTCTGACCGTGCTTCTGGGCGACCTCGGCGACGCTCATCGACGAGCCGTCCGGATTCAGATAGCGGGTGCGCATCCGTTGCAGCTCCGGTTCGCTCCGGTCAGCCATCGGCTCGTTCGGATCGAGTTTCGCAAGGTCGAAGTCGAGGTGCGCCGACAAGATCGCCAGACCCGCATCGAGAGGTACGAGCTCGTTGTGTTCTTGCTGCAGTTCGACGGCGTGCGCTTCGGATTCGCCAATGATCGGCTGGGCGCCGAACAGCAACTTGACGTCATCGGGGTTGCGGCCGGCGTCGTCCGCACGTGACCGAATGTCGTCACGCAACTCGCCGGCATCGACCGGACGCGGCTGGATCGCGAAGATCGCATCCGCATAGCGGGCCGCGAACTCGCGGCCCTTGGGCGAGGTCCCGGCTTGGAGAATTGCTGGGCCTCCCATCGGCGAGCGAGTCACGTTGAGCGGGCCCCGGGAGCTGAAAAAGCGGCCCTCGTAGTCGATCCGGCGAACGCGTTCGCTGTCCGCAAACTGCGGTGTTTCCGGGTCGCCGACGACGGCGTCGGCGTCCCAGCTCTCCCAAAGCTGCTGGCAGACCTCGATGAACTCGTGCGCCTTGTCGTAGCGCAGGTCATTGTCTTCGCGGGTCTCGCCGTAGTTCGCGGCTTGGTTGTGGTTGAGCGACGTCACGACGTTCCAGCCGACACGCCCGCGGGTCAGATGATCGAGCGTGGCAAACAGACGCGCTACGTAAAACGGATGGTGATGGCTCGTTGAGAATGTCGAGGCGAGTCCGACCCGTTCGGTCGCGGCTGCCATGAACGACAGCAGCGGAATCGGGTCGTGCTCGGGAGCTTGCACGGCATAGCGAAGCGCGGGTTCAAGACTGCCGGTGAACGTGTCGCTGATGTAGTTCAGGTCGGCGAAGAAGACCATGTCGAACATGCCGCGCTCACACGTGCGGGCGACGTGTTCGTAGAGCTCGGGGCGGAACCACTCATCACCGTGCACCGAGGTCTTCGGATGGCGCCACATGGCGTGGCTGTGCCACGTCGGCCCATGAATCATGAACTGCGCGAGATGGATCGGCGTCGGTTCACCCATCGCGGTGACACTACGCGGCAGGGCCCAGGCGACTCGCAACAGGCGACGAGCCGCGGCCGCCGAACGGCCGATGGCCAGAGCAACAAATGAGGCCCGTGCTACGGTCCCGCCACGCACCGATGCGGCGGATGTGCGTGATTGCAGAGGTCGGCCGGCGGGTCAGCCATCTCGTTCTCGGCACCGCCCTGCAGTGCCCCTTGGGTCTCAGACCCAAGGATCACACGACTCTTTTCACAGACTGGCGGACCATGATGACACTGCGTCGAATCACCCGAACCCAACGACGGCTGCTGAGCATCATTGCTGCGATCGCGCTGCTCGCCTCGGGGTGCGGCGGAGGCACGACCGGCGAGGCCGTCGTCGACCTCACCGAACCTGGCGCCGTCGACGGCCCGGCAACCGAGGTCGAGGCAAGCGATGACGACAGTGGAGCTTCCACGGGCGACGAAGCCGATGATGAAACGACCGAGGCTGCTGAGCCAGAGCCAACGGTCGAACCGACCCCCGAACCAACGCCAGAACCGACCCCCGTGTTCTGGGCTGACGTGTTGGCCGCCGGCGACTGTTTCAATCCGAGCGAGCTGGGCGAAGGCGACCTCCCCACACCCATCGACTGCAACGAACTCCACGAAGAAGAGGTGTTCGCGGTCGGTGCCTTCGACGACGGACCCGATGCTCCCTATCCCGGCGACGACGACCTGTTCGACATTGCCGACAGCAGCGTGTGCGACGACGCAACAACCTCGTTCGGCGGCGCCGGCTGGAGCGTCTTGCCGTTCCCAACCTTTGTCGTCTACCCGAACGAAGCCGAATGGGCAGCTGGTGACCGAGGCATCCTCTGCACCGCTGGTCCTCGGGACGGATCGACCGTCAAGATCGGCTCGGCAGCCGGCGGAAGCATCGACACCGACGATCAGCTACTGCTTCGCACCTCGGCGAGCCACCCTGACCTCGGCGAGTTCGAGGACTTCATCATCATGGGCGAACTCGAGTCGATCGATCATGCGACCTCGATGACCGATCTGACCTACGACCTACCCCTCCGTCGACCCTCGCTCCTTGCGGGCGGGTTCATGTTCAACGCCGACATCGTTGGCGACACCGAGCCCGGAAACCAGCTGTGGACCTACCAGTGGGACGGCTCGCCCGTGAGCACGATCGAGCTGCCCGTCCCCGACTTCGAATACGCCAGCACCACCACACTCGGCCCGTCGTTCGTGTTCGCAGCTCGCGAAGATGGCGATGCGGATTGGAACCTGTTCGCACTGACCCAGGGCCAAGACGTCGCGACCCTCGGCAACGACGACAGCAACGAACAGTTCCCCACGTTCACACCTGACGCGGAGCGCGTCGTCTTCCAACGAGACGGCGACCTGTGGATCACCGACGTCGATGGATCGAACCAAACCCAGCTCACCGACACTGCGGCCAGCGAGTGGGAAAGCTCGGTCTCGCCCGACGGCGAGTTGATTGCGTTCGCCACCAACCGCGACGGCAACGACGAGATCTACCTGATGTCGATCGACGGTGGCGAAGCCATCAACCTGACCAACAGCCCGGCAGATGAGTCCTGGCCCACGTGGAGTGCCGACGGCTCGATCATCTACTTCGGCACCGACCGCCTCGCCCCCGAAGAGGACCGCAACGTCGTCATGATGATGCGCCCCGACGGCAGCGACCAGTCATGGTTCTCGAGCTTCAACAGCAACCAGGCGCTCGTGCTCGCGCCCGAAGAAGCGGCGACAGCTCGTGCGAACTACCCGACCCTTGACGAACGAGTGAACTACGAACTCATCGAGGGCGAAGCGGGCACGCTCGTCGAATGGACGCACCCATCTGAACGCCTGCGGGTCTCGATCCCGGCTGGCTGGCGAGTCGCAGCGGCGGACGGCGACGCGATCGCCGGGTTTGTCGCCGCACCACGACCGAGCGAAGCCGCCCAGTTCTGGTCGAGTGACCAAGTCGCCGTCGCCCTGTACGAGGCGCCGGACTATGTCGAGTTCGTGGACCAACGCTTCGGCACCACGGCGGCGTACGCATCGTGTGACATCACCGACGGC
Organism: uncultured Acidimicrobiales bacterium; assembly: GCA_937942965.1. Taxonomy (GTDB): domain Bacteria; phylum Actinomycetota; class Acidimicrobiia; order Acidimicrobiales; family UBA10347; genus UBA10347. The sequence goes on from CALDGN010000352.1 coordinate 9,864, forward strand.
CCGAACGAGAACCTCGACGACCCCGAACTGTTCACGATCGGCACCGTCTTCGACTGCGGCGGCGCCTCGGTGCGAGTCCTCGGCTTGTGGGACGCCGAGGATGGACTCGGCGTCATCGTCGAAGGCCAACAAGACAGCGTCCCCGACGAGCAGAGCGATGTCGATCTGCTCAACGAGCTCCTGATCTCCATCAACTGGCGCTAGGCGGCTCGCAACAACAGGACGAG
>CALDGN010000353.1 GCA_937942965.1 uncultured Acidimicrobiales bacterium
AGCGATCGTGCGCGCATGATCACCGGCGAAGTTCTACACGTCGACGGCGGCTTCCACCTGCTCTAGGCAGCTGGCTCAGCCGGCTTTGACGTCGAGCTGGAAGTCGCGCCCGAGGTCGGAGACGGCATCTTCGACCGCTGCGGCGGTCAACGTCGACGGCCCGGTCACGGTCGCCTGGGCCTCGAACAGTTGCCCGCCCGCCATGGGCGCATCGCTCGTCTGGGTTGTCAGTTCATCGATGCTGGCACCGATGCCCGCCAGGCTGCTGGCGAGATCGTGGATGATGCCCAGCCGGTCTTGGCCGACGAGCTCGACGCTGAACGTCGCGCCGGCCACGGCGGTCGACGCACCATCGTCGGCTCGCTCGATCGTGAGATCCAACAGCCCCTGCGCTTCGAGCGGTTCGAGCGCAGAGACGAGCCCATCGACGCGAGCGTCGGGGACGCTGGCGACCACGATGCCGGCGAACTTGCCCGCGAGCTGCGCCATGTGGCTGCGCTCCCAGTTGCCGCCATGCTCGCTGATCGTCCCGGCAAGGGCATCAACGAGACCGGTCTGGTCATCGCCGAGTGCGGTGAGCACGATGGTCGCCATGAGTTTCTCCGTGGTCGGTCGTCAGTCTTCGGGCCAAGCGCCGACGAAGTCTCGCACCCGATCCTGCAAATGGCGAGCGCGGACCTCTTGGTAGTTGCCCAAGGTCTGGCCGCGCTTGCGTGACGATCGGAACCCACGGGTCTGAGCCGCCATGTTCGCCGTGTCTTGGTCGTACACGCGACCGAGACCGCCGAGGCCTTCGGCGATCGAATAGCTGTCGTCGACGTCGAGTTCGATGACCGGCGGCGGGGGAGGCGCAGTGCCCTCGGCCGGCCGAGGCCGCATCATCAGCAGATCGAAGTAGCTGTGATCAACCGAGTCCGGATCGGGTCGGAACCGGTAGACCATTGGCAGCTGCAGTCCGGGGAAGAAGAACGCATTCGGGAACAGGAAGTACTCGATTGAGTCGAGCGTCATCGACTGGCTGAGATGGGTGAAGTCGTGCCCGTATGCCTCGCCCATCTGGTCCTGGATCATGCGGGCGTACACATCGCGGGCTCGTGCGCCCTCGGGAAGCTCGACCTCTTCGCCGGCTTGGCGGCGCGACACCTGACGGGCCAGCAGTTCTTGTTCGGTGCGCTGCGGATCGCGCAGCGGGCTGTTCAAGACCGTTGTGTGGATGAAGCGGGACACGTTCGGTTCGAAGATGTCATAGGCGGTGGTGACCTCGTCGCCGAGCTTGCCGGTCGCGTGCGTTTCGCGGACGTGGTACGCCTCGAGGAACGCTTCGGCTGCGGCCTTCCAGTTGCACGGCAAGCGTTTGCGCACGTGGGTGTCGATGTAGCGGTCGGCCAGACCCCAATCGGCCCAGTGGCGATCCATGTCGCCCAGCCACTCGGCGAGCGGCGCAGCCTCGGGGTCGAAGTTCACGAACACGAACCCGTGCCACGTCTCGATCGACATCTCGGGTAAGCGGTGTGATTCGTCGGTGACATGCGGGAAGTCCCAACGCCCGGGCAGCTCGACAAAGGTGCCTTCGAGGGACCACTCCCAACCGTGGAACGGGCAGCGCAACGACTTCGAGAAGCCGCACGAACCGGGCGGCTTGAGCTGCGTGCCGCGATGCATGCAGGCGTTGTAATAGGCGCGCAGCTCGCCGTCGTCGCCCCGGACGATGAGCGCAGAGTGAGGGCCGACGTCATAGACGTAGTAGTCGCCAGCCTCGGCGACATGGTCGACGTGGCATGCCCACTGCCAGCTCTTGGCCCAGACCGTGTCGTACTCGTCGGCGGCATAGGCCTCGGAGGTGTAGACGGCGTACGGAATGTCCTCGTCGCCGCGGAACGCGTACGACTCTTCGAGGAGCGCGTCGGGCGGCGGGGTCGGATCGTCGCGCAGTTGGTCGTACAACGACGGGCCGACTTCGCGTGCTTCGCCAGGTTGTAGGTCCATGAAACGACGCTAGTCGGACGCCTGTCGGTGACCCGGATCGGCGATTGTCCACAATGGATCACAAGCTGTCGTTCGGGCACCTGGAGCGATGACGAGCTCCGTCGTACGTTCAGCGCATGGCAGTTATCGAGACAATCACGTTCAAGCTCAACGCCGACGCTTCGGCCGATGCCTTCTCGGCAGCCAACGCCCGAGTCGAGTCCGAATACCTGCCCGCCCAGGCGGGCTTCAACGCCGGAACCCGAGTCACCACGCTGGCCGAGGACGGCACGTGGAACATCGCACTGCGCTGGGACTCAGCTTCCGACGCCGACGCCTCGATGGCGTCGTTCATGGACGCCCCAGCGACCCAGGACTACCTGTCGCTCATCGACATGGAAACGATGATCATGCGCCGCGACGTCGAGGTGGCTTCGCCTGCGTCACCTGCCCAAGATCACGCCAAGCGCCTCTACCTCGAAGGCATCCGTGACGGCGACGCCCGACGTGCCGTCGAAGCGTTCACCGGCGACCGCTACACCCAGCACTCCACCGGCGTTCGCGACGGCGTCGAAGGGTTCGTCGAGTTCTTCGAGCCGTTCATCGAACGCAACCCCGACCGCAAGATCGACATCGTCCGATCCTTCGTCGACGGCCGGTTCGTCTTCATCCAAGCCGCACAAGAACTCAACGGCGGCGAGACGAGCTGGGTCACCACTGACCTGTTCGACACCGATGGAAACGCCAAGATCATCGAGCACTGGGACGTCATCGCTCCACTCGGTGGCACGAACCCGGCTGGTCGTACCCAGATCGACGGCGCGACCGAGATCACGGATCTCGATAAGACAGAGGCCAATAAGGCGCACGTGCGCCGCTTCATCGAAGAGGCCTTCGCCAAAGAACCGACCGCTTCGTTTGCGGACTTCATCTCGGCCAAGACCTACATCAACCACAACCCCGATGCTCCCGACGGTCTCGACGCCCTCGTCGAGATGGACCGGACGAGCCGCGAGGCGGGCCAGACGCTTTACTACGAGAAGCTCTACCAGGTGATCGGCCAAGGCAACTTTGTCGTCACGCTCGGCCACCAGGTGTGGAACTCGATCGGCTACTGCGCCTTCGATATCTTCCGCCTCGAAGACGGCATGATCGTCGAGCACTGGGACAATGTCGAAGTGCTGCCTGATCCCGCCGACCTCGTTAACTCAGGGAAGTTCTAGGGTCGAGACGATGGTCGTATCGCAACGTCATAACGCGAGCCACACATGGCGCTGAGTCGAACCCAACGTCGCGTGGCTCGCATCGTGCTCGACGTGGGCCTCCTCATCGGCTTCGCGCTCGAGTTCATCACTCGCGAAGGCCCCGACTACGACCTGCACTCATGGATTGGCGTCGTGCTCATCCCGATCGTTGCCGTGCACCTGGCGACCAATTGGTCTTGGGTCAAGGCCACGATGCGGCGTCGAGGCGATCACCCGGAATGGAGCCTCGCTCGGTTCAACGCCGTGTTCGGCCTGGTGACCGCCATCTGCATCGTGACCGGGTTTCCAATCTGGCTCGACTGGTCTGACAGCGGCGCCTGGTCAACGGTGCACACCGTGACCGGGTTTGCGTCGCTCATCATGATGGTGTCGCACCTGTGGCGAAACCGGTCGAGGATCCGGACGATGGTCGGCCGACGTCGATCCGTCGCTGTCGCCTAGGAGCCCGTTCAGTCCCGTTCGTTGCCGAGCGTGCCGCCAGCCCACCACGCTTCGAAGCGCGGCTCGACGGCAGACCACACGAGTTCGACGATCGGACCGCTCGGCGGCACCACATAGGCGTAGACGCCGTAGCCGTCTTCGGGGGCTGCGCCCGCCGCAGCGATCGACCAGCCGTTGGCTAGGCAACGCTCGGTCTCAGCTGCGACATCGTCGACCCAGATGCCGACGTGGTGCACACCGGGCGCATCGCCGGCATGCCACGGCGTACCTGGCACGCCCTGGAGTAACTCGATGTGTTGTGGGCCCTCGCACGAGTACACGAAGGTCAACTCGACCGCTCGAAGCCCATCCTCGGGCGTCCAGATCTGTTGGGCCGGGTTGTGCTGGACGGTCGCCCAGGTCACCCCAAGCGTCTTGCCCATCTCGTCCATGGCCGCGTCGAGATCATGGACGCGGATACCCGTGTGATAGATCCGCTGCCAAGACAGGCCGTTCGCCTCGCTCAACGGGCGAGGATGGTGACGCCGGAGATCCCCGGAGCGCCGTACACGTGCGTGTAGGCGGTCTTGGGGTTGTTCGGCACCTGGCGTTCGCCAGCCCGACCCTGCAGCTGCAGCACGTTCTCGTACACCTGGCGCAAACCAGACGCACCGACCGGCTCGCCGTTCGCCAGGCAGCCGCCATCGGTGTTGACCGGGAACCGGCCGCCGATCTCGGTCTCGCCGTGCGCCAGCATGCGTTCCTGCTCGCCGTGTTCGCAGAAGCCGTTCTCGGCCATATGCATGATCTCGGCGCCGGACTCGGTGTCCTGCAGCTGGGCAAGATCCATGTCCTCGGGACCCATGCCGGCCATCTCGAAGCCGGCCTTCGATGCGTCGATCGTCGGGCCATCGCCATGCTCGGGAGCCAGGTGCGGGGCCATGACCTCGAAGGAACCGAACCGGCGTGAGCGCACAGCTGCAGCCTTGAGATAGATCGGGGTGTCGGTGTACTGCTTGGCCTTGTCGGCCCGGCACATGATGATCGCCACGCCGCCCTCGGCTGGCGAGCAGAAGTGGTATTGGCGAAGCGGGTAGGAGAGCATCCGTGATTCTTGGATCTCGGCCAAGCTCATCGGCTTCTTGCGCCACGCCATCGGGTTCTTCGAACCGTTGCGGAACGCCTTTTCCGACACCCGATCGAGGGCCTCGGTCGAGATGTCGTACTGCTGCATGTAGCGGTTGATCTTCATGCCGAAGAACTGGGTGGTGAGCGCCATGCCGCTCTTGCCGTACCAGGTCGAGTTGTCGACTCGGAAGGCGCCACGCTCGTGCTTGTCGAAGCCGATCGCGATGCCGAGATCGAACATGCCCGACTTGATCGAGTTGTACGCCGAGAACAGCGCCGAGCCGCCCGTGGCACAACCGTTCGACACGTTGATGAACTGCAAGCCGGTCAGGCCGAGCTTGCTCACCATCGTGTCGGCCTTGCCCGCGGCCGCGCTTCCGCCAAAGGCGAACTGCATGTCGCTCCACTCGACACCCGCGTCGGCGAGCGCGGCGCGAACCGCGACCACGCCCTGGTCCATACCGGACAGGTCGCTGCGTCCGAATTGGTGCATGCCGATGCCAACAATGGCGACGTCGTCAGTACTCATAGTGGTGCCTCTCTGGTGTTGGGCGAGCTGGTTAGGTGGTGGGGGCGAAGGCGAAGGTCATGACTTCGTCGCCATCATCGTTCGTGTACAGCGGGACGAGCGTGAGCTCCATCTCCATGTCGATCGAGAGCTTCTCGGGGTCGTTCTCGGTCAGGCGAGTCTCGACCTTGCACTGGCCGGGCAGTTCGACGTAGCCGACACCGAACGGCTCAAACGTCTTGGGGTCATCGTTGCCGGCATAGGGCGGCGACTTGGGCGGGTAGCCCTGGATCGTCCACGTCCACAGCGTTCCCTTGCGGGCGAGCTCAATCTGTTCGGTCGACGAGCTCGAGCACTTCGGGCAACCGCTCTGGGTCGGGAACATGACGTTGTCGCACTCGGTGCACTGGCTGCCGATGAGCCGCGGCTCGTCGCTCGGCCATGTGAACACGCCTTCTTCAACGGGGACCTGCGCCATGAGGTGAGTCTGCTTTCTGCCTAGAAGCCAGCGACATTGACCGGCACTTCGCCGATCTCGAGCTGACGGAAATAGTGGTCGTAGAAGTGACGGATCTTGGTTTCGTTCTCGCTAGCCAAGATGATCTCGCCCCGGCCTTGTGTCTTGAGGCCCTTCTGAACCTGAGGCAGGTTCAGCGAGTCCTGCTGGAAGATCTTGACCGTCGCACCGAGCTCGGTCGCGAGCGTCCAGTCGTCGTCGATACCCAGTCGAGTGATCTTGGGAAGCGGCGGCCGCTTGTCAGGATCCGGTGCGGGGACGAAGTACATGACTTCGAAGATGCACTCATCGGGATTGTCACCATGGGGGCGGAACCGATACATGATCGTGTTGAACGCGCCCCAGGGTGACCAGTTCGGGAACACGGAGTAGTAGATCGAGTCGATCATCTCGCAGTCGCTGAAGTTGTCGACGTCGATCAGGTCGCCCCATTGGCCAGCGAGCTGCTTGCGTCGCATGTTGGCCGCCCAAGCCCGTGGCTCTTGGCCCTCGGGAGGTTCGGGTTCGATCGGCGTGTCTTCCATGCCGTCGAGCAGCGGTCCGCCAACCCAGAGACAGAGGTGCGGGTCGGCTTGCTTGAGTTCGCCGTCGAGCCACTCGCCCATCTTCGTGAACGTGCCCGATCGACCGGTCCGATCGGTGACGACGACGCGGTCTTCGGCTTGGCGTTCGTAGATCGCGCCGCTGAACGGGTGTACTCGCTTGCGGTAGGCGCCGGCGTCTTCGGGCTGATCCCAGACCGGCACGCCGATCAGGTGAGGGCTGAGCACGCCGCCAGGCGAGATCGCCCGGCTGAAGTTCTTGTACGCGTCGTAGCGGGTGTTCGAGTCGCCAAGTCGCAACGCCAGCGTCGGGTGCGTGGCGATGACGTGGTAGCTCTCCATGAAGGCCTCTTGGCAGGCCTTCCAGTTCACCGGCATGATCTTTTCGACGTGGGCGACCTTGGCCCGTTGCTCGAACGGCAGCAGCTCGTGCTGAGTGTC
>CALDGN010000354.1 GCA_937942965.1 uncultured Acidimicrobiales bacterium
ATCGAGAAGTCAGGCCCTTTGACGGCGGCGAGTTGTTCGATGCGTTGCCCGATCCAGTTGACGACAACCTCCATCGGGACGATCTCGATACCGGCGCAGGAGTGTTGGGGAATCGGGTTCCCATCGGCGTCGAATTCTTCCTCCCACGGGTGCACGATCACGTCGTTGAACCCGTAGCCGTGCAGCTTGATCGTCTCACCTGGCGCGAGGTTGTCCGCGGGCGAGATTTCGAGCATCGGCGGCGCGATCGAACAGGCGCTGGCGTCGGGGGTGCGAGCGAAGAGTGTCAGCGTCGAGGCGACTAAGGCGATCACGACGACGAGCAGAGTGGTACGGGTTCGTTCCATGTTCTGCAGACGCACGGGTGGCGCTCTATGGTCCCTCGGGCCGGAAGTTTCTTCCGAGATCGATCCCGATGGAGGCTCCCATGCTGCGCCACTGCGTCATGTTCACCTGGTCCGAAGATGTGACCGACGAGGCCAAGGCCGCGGTCTCTGCGGGCCTTGATGGGCTCGCGTCGCTACCTGGTGTCGTGGCGTATCGCCACGGGCCAGACCTCGGCATCAGCGATGGCAACTGGGACTATGTCGTCGTCGGTGACTTCGAGACGACCGAGGCGTACCAGGGCTACGCGACCGACCAAGGCCATCTCGACCTGATCGCGGAGAAGATCCGTCCGTTCATCACTGGCCGCGCCGCGGTGCAGTACGAGATCGAGTAGCCCGCCTCGTTCTCGCAGGCTCGGCTAGCCGACCCTCGCAGACGTCACGCGGCCGCCGTCGACCTCGATGTTGAGGCGATCATTGCGCACACCTGGATTTGGCGGGTACACGAAGTTGTCGCGGCGAGCGACCCGGACGAACGAGAAGCCTCGTTGCGCGGCGAGCTGTACCGCTCCGGTTTCACTGAGCCCGAGATAGTCCGCGTTTGACGGCGCGGGCGCCGCTGCGGGAGCTGCCAGCACGGTCACCGTTCCACACGAGATCGCGCCGCGGGTGCCGTTGAGCTCCCACCGCAACGTCACCGCGTAGGTGCCGGGGTTGTTGTAGTACGCAGACGAGACCGGGTTCGGGTCGAGCGTGCCGTCACCGTGATCGAACGTGTACCGCACGGGCACGTTGGCGGGATTCTGCGTGGCGGTCAGTGTGATGATCTCGCCGACCTGGATCGTGCGGGTCGGGATGATTGAACAACCGACCTCGATGATGCCGCTGGCCGGTGGTGCGGGTGTCGCGGTTGGTCGAGGAGGTATCGGCGTAGGCGTGGGTTGCGTCCGCACGGCGGCCGTCGGCCGAGGAAGCGGCGTCGCTCGCGGCGCTGCGGTCGAGGCTGGTGCCGGTGTCGAGGTCGGAGCAGCGGTCGGGATCGCCGGAATCAGCGTCGCCGTCGGTGCTGGGAGCGCGATCGGGGTCGGCGTCACCGTTGGAGGTGGTCGCCGAGGCGTCGGCGAAGCCTCGGGGGTCGCTGGTAGCGACGTGGCCGTTGCCGGAGGTTCTGTTGCCTCGGGGGTTGCCGACTGGGTCTGTGGCGCAGCCGGGGTCGAGGTCGGTGGGGGTGGTACGAACGTGGGTGGTGGAGGGATCGTCGCAACTTCGTCTGGCGCGTTCTGCCCACCGCATGCGCTCAACGAAATGACGATCCACACGGCCACGCCGAACGCACGAAGCGCAGGGCGAATACTGGGGGGCACGTACTACCCGACGCACGAGCGGCCACTTTTGTTCCGGAGAACACAAAATTTCACTCAACCGAGCGAAGCGACCGTCACAATGCCGTTGTCGAGTTCGAAGTTGATGCGGTCCCGGCGGAAGTCCGCGGTGCCTGGGAACTGCTCGTCGTCGCGCCTCGTGATGCGGACCTCTAGCACTCGGGATCCTGCCAGCGCTCGGCCGTCGGCCTCGGAGAGTCCGACATAGTCGCCAGGCTGAAACGCGCCGCCGCCAACGCCGGTGACTTCGATGACGCCACATGAGACAGTGCCCGTGTCCTCACCACGGCTCCACGCCATCGTGACGACATAGTTGCCGGGGGCCGCATAGCGAACGATCGAAGACGGCCCGATGTTGATCGTTCCGTCGCCGTGGTTGAATGTGAAGGAGAGGACCGGGCTGATGGGTTCCTGCACGGCTTGGAACGTGATCGTGTCCTCGACTCGCATGGTCTTCGACGCAGGATTCGTCGTGCAGCTCACGGCGATGCCCTCGGGGCCGCCTGGCGTGGGTGTCGGGGTTGGCGTCGGCGTGCCCTCAGGGGTCGGTGTTGGCGTGATCGTCGGCTCGGGCGTCGCTGTTGCCGTCGGGCCGGGATCGCGGTCGGGGGTCGGTGCCGCCGGCCGGGGCGTCGCCGTCGGCGCAGGCGTTTCGGTTGGGGTCGGCGTCGCCGTCGGCGTGTTCGTCGGCTCTGCTGTCGCCGATGGGAGCGGGAGCGCCGTTGGAGCTGGCAGCTCGGTTGCCGTTGGTTCCGCTTCGACCGGAGCCGTCGTGGCAACCGGGGATCGAGTCGGTGCTGGGTCAGACGATGAAGTTGGTGCAGGGAACGGCAACGCCTCGACGGTCGACGTCGGCTCAGCCGAGACCAGGACCCGCTCAGAGGCACTTGGCGTCGCACCGCACGCCGTCGCCAACAGCGCCACGCCGGCAACGAGCACCGCAGCGCGTCGGCCAGCCCCAGGCAGACGGGGGGTAACCGAGGCGTGCATCAGAGCCGATGGTAGGCGGTCGCACACACTCGGCATGTTTCTGCTCACTCGGCTCGGTACTTGTCCCGGAGCTGGCGGGCGATCACGAGCTTCTGGATCTCGCTGGTCCCCTCGCCGATGATCATGAGCGGAACGTCTCGGTAGTACCGCTCGACGGGGTACTCAGAGGTGTAGCCATTGCCGCCGTGAATACGCATCGACTCGAGTGCGATCTCGGCCGCGACCTCGGAACAGAACAGCTTCGCCATGCCAGCTTCCATGTCGGCGCGGATGCCTTCATCGAACTTGCGGGCGGCGCTGTGGCACATCAAGCGGGCCGCTTCGAGTTTCGTCGCCATGTCGGCCAGCTTGAAGGCGATGACCTGGTGGTCATAGATGGGCTTGCCGAATGTCTCGCGGCGTTGCGCGTAGTCCATGGCCGCCTCAAACGCAGCCCGGGCGACACCGACCGCTCGGGCGGCGATGTTGATGCGCCCGAGTTCAAGTGCGGATAGCGCTGCGTTGAGCCCGCGCCCCATGCCCGACTCGTCGCCAAGCATTGCTGCGGCTGGGATCCGGACGTTGTCCCAGTTCATCTCGACGGTTTCGAGGCCTCGGTAGCCGAGCTTCTCGATCTTCGATGTCGTGACGGTTCCGCCCGAGCTTGGCGACCAGGTGGCACCTGGCTCTTTGTCGACGATGAAGCAAGTGACGCCTTCGCCAGCAGTGGCGCTGTCGGGGGTCTTGGCCATCAAGCCGACGATGGCCGCTCGTTGACCATTGGTGACCCACATCTTGGTTCCGTTGATGATGTAGTCGTCGCCGTCCGGAGTCGCCCGACACCGCATCGAGCGGGTGTCGCTCCCGGCATCGTGCTCGGACAGCGAGAAGCAGGCGCGCTTCTCGCCGGTAGCAAGGTCGGGCAGCCACTGTTCCCGCTGCGCATCGGTGCCAAACCGGACGATCATCGTCGAAACGATCAGGTGCGAGTTCAGCACGCCGCCAAGCGACATGAAGCCGCGAGAGATCTCTTCGATGAGCCGCGCGTAGGTGAGATGGTCGAGGCCGAGCCCGCCGTACTCCTCTGGGATGACGCAGCCGAAGAGGCCGAACGCCTTCATCTGCTCCACCATCTCGTGGGGGAACTCGTCGGCGAGCTCGAAGCGTGACGCGTTCGGGATGACCTCGGTGTCGACCCAGCGAGCGACGGTTTCGACGATCTGATCGGCGACGTCCTCGTCGACGGCCATGCGGCTACTCCTTGGGAGCGAGGGTGCGGTAGCCGCCGCCGTAGAAGATGACCGGCTCATTCGCAGGTTCGGCTGCTTCGAGGTGGGTCACGTTGCAGAGTGCGAACTCGTGGTCGCCAGCGTCGATGACCTGGTTCGGGGTGAGCGTGAGCCAGGCGGTGCAGCCGGCGATCTTTGGTGCGCCGTCGACCACCGACCAGTCGAGACCATCGAATCGCTCGTCGAGGTCGCGCATGCAGTTGTTGCTGACGTCGATCTGGTTGGCGCCGAGCACGTTGACACCCATGACCTCGGCCTGCTTCAGCAGCTCCCACGAGTAGCTGTCGGTCGTGCAGAAGAATCCGGCCAGGGGCGGGTCGAGCGACACCGACACGAAACTGCCGATGACCATCGCGATCGGCTTGTCGTCGACCATCGCAGTGACGACGGTGACCGTGGTGGGGACCTGGCCCATCACGTTGCGGAAGTGCTTCGGATCGATCTCACTCATGGCGGAGAAGTTAGTGCACTCGTCGCCGGGATCATGAGGGAAGCATGATGGTGAGGTGAGTTCACTCCCCCGCTTCTCGGTTTCGATCAGCTCGACGCACGACACGGATGGGCCGGCCCGCATGATCGAGCGCGCACGAACGGCGCATGCAGCGGGCTTCTCGTCGTTCACGATCGGCGACCACCACGACATGCCGGTGCCGTATGCGCAGAACACGCCGATGCTCGGGCGCCTGCTCGCCGAGTGGTCGAACCGCCCGGCCGGCTGCCTGTTTCTCATGCCACTGTGGCATCCCCTGCTCCTGGCCGAGCAGATCGGCACGCTGGCCGCGATTCATCAGATCGAGGCGCCGGGGAAGCCATTCATCGTGCAAACCGGCATTGGTTGGGGCGCTGCCCAGTTCGTCAACCTTGGCGCCGACATGTCGACCCGCGGTGCCTACATCGACGCCGCAATTCCGATCGTCAAGGCACTACTTGCCGGCGAACACGTCGATGACGAGGCCTTCGGATTGCGAGGCGCACGGGTCGGGCTTCGGGCCGATGTGTCCTATGACTGGTGGATCGGCGGCACGGCGCCCGTCGCGCTGCGCAGAGCTGCCCGTCTCGGCGACGCGTGGTACGCGACGCCCGGCGCCAACGACGACGAACTCGCCGCAGCGATCGAGGCGTACAAAGCTGCGGGTGGACACCGAGTCATGCTGCGACGGGACGCGGTCGTGATGGCAAACCACGAGGCCGCCCACGCACGTGCAGCCTCGGTCGTCGAGCAGGGCTATCGGGGCATGTCGGTCGACCAGTTGCTCGTTGGTTCGCCCGACAGCGTCGCCACACGGGCCGTCGAACTCGCGGCGCTGGGCGTGGACGAACTTGTCATTCGCTGTGCCGCCAACGAGCAGGACCACGCGCTCGAGACACTCGACGAGCTCGGCGCGATCGCTGGAGCGCTTGGCTAGCTGGCCATCGCCTTGACGCGTTCGAGCAGGCGGGTGTTGCCGAGTGCCCCAGTCCGCCGCTCCCAGGACCCATCCGCGGCGACAAACACCATCGAGGGCTGCGAGCTGATCGCGAATTCGTCCCAGAGCGCTCCGGGGTCGTCGAGCACGTGCGAGATCGGCGAGCTCATCGCGTCGATGAACGCCTGCTTGTCTGCGTCGTCGCCTTCGGCCGGATTGGGCACGCCGATGATCGGGACACCGACGGGTTGTCGCGTGACCCACGCGACGGCCGAACCTTCGGCCTTGCACGTGCCTCAATGCGCACCCCAGAACCACAAGACGTGGGGTGATCCCTGGGCGGAGGCAAGCGCAGCCCGTCCGTCAGGAACCGACTCGGCCGCAGGCTCGACAGCGGTGTCGACCGCCTCGGCGCTTCCGCCACACGCGCTTGCCGCAAAGGCAAACGCGACAAGGAGGAGTAGCCGGCGCATCGTCGAAGGCTAGTGCTGGACCTAGACCCGGGGTTCGCGGGGCAAGCCCAGGACACGCTCACCGAGGATGTTGCGCATCACGTTGCTGGTGCCACCCATGATCGTGTAGCCTGGCGCATACATCAGCCCTGCGGTTACGTCGCTCCACAGCGTCGCCTCGGGGCCAAGGATCTTGGCGACGAAGTCGGCGACGCGCATCTGGTGTTCGGTGCAATAGGCCTTGGTCGCAGCACTAAAGCTCGGCGGGGCTTGCTTGAGCACCTCGCGGTAGACGAGCAAGCGACCGATGCGGTAACC
>CALDGN010000355.1 GCA_937942965.1 uncultured Acidimicrobiales bacterium
GACGTGGCCGAGACCGACTTCGACGGTGTCATCACCGAAGAAGTCGCCGCCGCCGGTCTTGAGCTGTTCGGCGTCGACCCGCTCGGCTTGAACAAGGTCGACCGGATGATTCTGTCAGCGCTGTGCGAACGGTTCGGTGGACAACCCGTCGGGCTGTCCACCTTGGCGATCTCCGTGAGCGAGCCAACCGAGACCGTCGAAGACGTCCACGAGCCATTCCTGATTCAGCAGGGTCTGCTGATGCGCACACCTCGTGGTCGCATCCCGACGCCGGCCGCCTGGACTCATATGGGCCTCGCTCCACCAATCTCAACCGAGTCAACTCAGAAGTCCCTGTTCACCGACGACTGAACCCTGGGGTCGCACCTACAACCGCTTCACCGTGAACCGCTATTAGGTGCGACCCCAGCGTTTTGGTCGGGCGGTGGGTGGCCCAGACTGCACGGGTGACGTCGATCGATGAGTTCGAGTACGAACTCCCGGATGAACGAATTGCGCAATCGCCGGTTGAGCCGCGCGATTCGGCGCGCCTACTCGACGCCACTGCGCCGTCGGGCGAGCTGGGACATCGTCATGTTCGCGACCTCGCTGAGCTGATCCGGCCGGGTGACGTAATCGTCGCCAACGACACTCGAGTGATCCCGGCACGGCTCGCGCTCGCCAAGGAAACCGGGGGAGCGGTCGAAGTCTTCCTGCTCAACCCAGCCAGCGAGGCTGATCCCGGCGGAGACGCCTGGCGAGCCCTCGTGCGACCGAGCCGACGGGTGAAGCCCGGCACGGTGGTCAACGACCCGTCCGGTGCGGCCGCCGTCGAGGTCGGCGAAGACCTCGGCGCAGGCGTGCGGGTCGTGCGACCAGCGACCGGCGAGTCGATGCTCGAACTTGCCCAACGCATCGGCACCGTGCCCCTGCCGCCCTACATCAGCGAGTCGCTCGATGACGTCGAGCGCTACCAGACCGTCTACGCCAACAACGAGCGCTCGGTCGCAGCGCCGACCGCCGGCCTCCACCTGACTCCTGCTGTGCTCGACGCATGCCGAGACGCTGGGGCGCAGCTCCACACGGTCGAGCTTGCCGTCGGCCTGGGCACGTTCCGGCCGATTCTCGTCGATGACATCTCCGAGCACGAGATGCACGGCGAACAGTTCCTCGTTGCGCCCGAGGTACTCGCCGCCTGCCGCGACGCCGAACGAGTCATCGCCATCGGAACGACCACGGTGCGCGCACTCGAGAGTGCAGCAACCTTCGGACTGGACGAAGGCACGACCGAGCTTTTCATCTCGCCGGGCTACGACTGGAAGCTTGTCGACGTCCTGTTCACGAACTTCCACCAACCCCGGTCGTCGCTGCTCGTGATGCTGGCATCGTTCGCCGGGCCTCGATGGCGAGACATCTACGCTGCCGCGCTCGCCGAGCAGTACCGGTTCTTGTCGTTTGGCGATGCGATGATCGTGGGCAGATCCATGATGGGCCCAGCATGAGTTTCGAGTTCGAAGTCACCGCGACGAGCGGCCGTGCCCGCGTCGGCGAGATCACGACGCCTCGCGGCACTATCCAAACACCGGTCTTCATGCCCGTCGGTACCCGCGCAGCGGTGCAAACGCTGACGAGCCACGACGTCACCGACTTGGGTGCGGAGATCATCCTCGGGAACACGTATCACCTGATGCTTCGCCCGGGAGCGGACCTGATCGCCGAGCTCGGCGGGCTGCACGAGTTCATGCAGTGGAACGGCCACGTGCTCACCGACAGTGGCGGGTACCAGATCTTCAGCCTCGAACCGAAGGTCGACGACGAAGGCGCGCTGTTCAAGTCGACCTACGACGGGTCGATGCACAAGCTCACGCCCGAAAGCGCCGTCGAGGTCCAGACGAACCTCGGTTCAGACATCCAGATGGTGCTCGACGTCTGCCCGCCGCTGCCATCGCCGGACAAGGTCATTCTCGACGCCATGGCGACGACCCATGCCTGGGCTGAGCGGGCCCGGGCGGCATTTCTCGACCGCCCCGAGCGCAGCGACGGCATGCGAGCCCAGTTCGGCATCGTCCAAGGCGGCCTGGACCGTTCGTTGCGTGAACAGAGCGCCTCGTTCCTGATGGACATTGGCTTCGAGGGCTACGGGATCGGTGGGCTGTCCGTGGGGGAGAAGCGGACCCAGATGCTCGATCCGCTGCGAGCCACGACCGACGTGTTGCCCGTCGACCAGCCTCGCTATCTGATGGGCGTCGGCGACCCGCTCAGCATCGTCGAAGGCATCGCCAACGGTGTCGACATGTTCGACTGTGTCCTGCCGACCCGTCTTGCTCGCCATGGCACGGTGCTGACCACGGCCGGCCGCATCAACCTAGAAGCCGCCCGCTTTGCCCGAGATCCAGGCCCTGTCGACCCCGGTTTCCCCGAAAGCCCGCTTGCGCCGTGGAGCCGGGCCTATCTACGCCACCTGCTCAAGGTCCACGAACCGTCGGTGCAGCGGCTTCTGACGCTGCACAACATCGCCTTTCTGTTCCGCCTCGTCGACGAAGCTCGCGACGCCGTCCGAGATGGAACGATCGACCAGCTGGTCGACCGGGTTGGCCAGGTCTGGGCGTAGTCCCGCTTTTCGCGCGGGCTCGAAAACGCTGCGGTCGCGCCGACAAGTCGTCGGTCCGGGCAAGTTCGGCACGCTGATACCCTCGCCGTGCGCCCTTTGCGGGTGCCGAGCCGAAGAGAGCTGGCCGCAAAGCGGCCAAACACAACTGGAGGGTTGGCTCACATGGAGTTCATTCCGCTGATCGTGATCATGGTGGCCATGTGGGCCCTGCTGATCCTGCCCCAGCAGCGCCGGGCCAAGGCACATCGCGCCATGTTGGGCGCACTCGAGGTCGGCGACTAGGTCGTCACCTCGTCGGGCATGTACGGCACGATTGCCGAGTTTGACGGTGGCACCGTGTTCTTGGCCGTGAGCGACAGCCTCGAAATCAAGGTCACCAAGGATTCGATCAGCGAGCGCGTCGTTTACGCCGACTCGGAGTGATCCGTCGCGATGCTCATCTTTAGCCCATGCTGACCCGCGCTGCCGCATCGCTCGGCACCATCGTTGTCCTTGCCGTCGGCCTACTGATCTGGTCGCTAAGCGCCGGTCAAGAGCCACTGCTCGGCCTCGACCTCCAAGGTGGCGTCGAGGTCGTTCTTGAACCGGTCGACACGCCAGAAAACCTCGAACTCGCGACCCAAGAGAACCTGGACCTCGCGGTCGAGATTCTGCGCAACCGCGTCGACGCGATCGGTGTCGCGGAGCCTGACATCACCACCCAGACGGGCGAAGAGAACTTCATCATCGTTCAGCTGCCCGGTATCGAGAACCAGGACGAAGCCGTCGCCCTCGTGGGCCAAACCGCTGAGCTCCAGTTCCGCCCGGTGCTGTTCGATCTCGTCGACGCACTGCGTGGGAGCACCCAGCTCCCCGAGGACGAAGTCTTCGGCCCCGACATCACTCGCGGTGGTCCCGGACTCGTCGATCTCGTCGAAGGGTTCGTGAGCGACCCGAACACGGCCTCGCCGGATCAGAGCGCGATCTTCTTGACGCCTCCCGACGAAAACGGCAACCCGGGCACGCCCGTGCTCGTCGGACCTACCGAGTTCACCGGCTCGGCCCTTGATGGCGCCGAAGCCCAGTTCATCAACGGCACGTGGCTCATCGAGGTCGCGTTCAAGCCCGGCGCCGACGGCCTCGGACTGTTCAACCAGTCGGCAGCGCCCTGCTTCAGCCGTGCCCCGACATGCCCGTTCCAGCGCCTTGCGTTTGTGCTCGATGGCATCGTCGAATCGGCACCGTCGATCAACGCCGCCGAGTTCACCGAACGTCGCGTCGTCATCACACGCGACTCGGGCTTCCCCGAAGAAGAAGCCCGCAACCAGGCACTGGTGCTCGAGTTCGGTGCACTTCCGCTCGCCTTTGCCGACCCGGCCGACCCGAGCGCCGGTCTCGTGCGCACCGTGTCCGCCAGCCTCGGCCGCGACTCGCTCGAAGCGGGTCTCATCGCCGGTCTCGTCGGCCTCGCCCTCGTGGCCCTCTACATGCTCTGGTACTACCGCCTGCTCGGCCTGGCCGCGATCCTGAGTCTCTCGGTGTCGGCCTCGTTGCTGTGGGTGATCGTGTCGTACCTGTCGTCGTCACAAGGCTTGGCGCTCACCCTCGCAGGTGTGGTGGGCCTGATTGTGTCGATCGGTGTCTCGCTCGACTCAAACGTCATCTTCTTCGAAGACCTCAAGGAACACTTCCGATCACCCGGTGGCGTCGAATCGCTATCCAGTTCGGTGAACCAGTCGTTCCCGCGGGCCTTCGGCACGGTCTTCTGGGCCAACCTCGCCACCCTCATCGGCGCCGTGATCCTCTACCTGCTCACGGTCGGCTCGGTCCGAGGCTTTGCGCTCATGCTCGGCCTGGCCTCGGTGCTCGACTTGATCGCGACCTACTTCTTCATGGGACCGTTCGTGCGAGTCATGGTCGACAAGTTCGGCGATCGCCCCACGATGTTCGGCGTCCGCAAGCAACGAGGTCTCGCTGATGCGACGAGCGACGTTGCGGCCGAAGGAGGTGCGGCATGAGTGCGATCGGCGCCCTGCTGCGCAATGAAAACAAGATCGACTTCCCCCGCTACTGGCGCCCCACGGCGATCGTGTCGAGCATCCTGGTGCTCATTGCCATCGGCGCGCTGCTGTTCCAGGGACTGAACCTAGGCATCGAATTCGAAGGCGGCGCATCGTGGGAAGTCCGCAGCGCCACCATCGATAGCGATGACCTCCGCGACGCACTCGAGCCGCTCGGCTTGGGCGACGCCCGCATTCAGCAGGTCGCAAACGAACTCTGGCGAGTCCGTGCCGAAACCGAGAGCGCTGCCGAACTCGAAACGGTCAAGATCGCACTCGCCGATGCCGCGGGCATCGAACAAGGCGACGTGACGGCCTCGGCCGTTGGCGCGAGCTGGGGCAGCCAGGTCACGAGCAAAGCTCGCACCGCCCTCATCGTCTTCTTCATCGTCATCTTCATCTACATCTCGCTCCGACTCGAGTGGAAGATGGCCGTCGGCGCACTCGCCGCTGTTGCCCACGACATCTTGATCACGGTCGGCATCTACGCGCTGTTCCAGCTCGAAGTCACCTCGGCAACCGTGATCGCCTTCCTCACGATCTTGGGCTATTCGCTCTACGACACGCTCGTCGTGTTCGACAAGATCCGCGACAACGAATCACGGGCCCAAGGCGCTGCGGCGATGACCTATACCCAGGTCACCTCGTACTCGCTGAACCAGGTGGTTATGCGCTCGGTGAACACGACGATCACGTCGGTGCTGCCCGTGCTCGCTGTGCTGGTCGTCGGCCGCTTCGTGCTCGGCGCGGTGACGCTGCAAGAGTTCGCCATTGCGCTGCTCGTCGGCCTGCTCGTCGGTACGTACTCATCGCTGTTCGTGGCGACGCCAATCGTTGCCTGGCTGAAGGAACGCGAAGCTGACAACGTCGAGCGAGCGCTTGCCGCCTCGAAGCGCAGCAGCGAAGAGCTCGACATTGCCCAGGCACTCGCCGACGCAGATCGCGCCAAGACGGTCCGCTCAGGG
>CALDGN010000356.1 GCA_937942965.1 uncultured Acidimicrobiales bacterium
CATCGGACCAGCCGGCATCGGTTGCCCAGGTTCGGTAATCATCCACCCAGGGTGCAGGTCGGTTGCGCTCCGGCGGCCCAGGTTGTCGATGAGGTCCCAGCTGTACCAACCGGCCCGTCCGAAGCCCATCTGAGCGAACCATGGCCAGACGTCTTCGGGAGCGGCATCGATTGTGACCGACCGATCGTTCGAGAAGTGGGGCGACGCAATCAGCTCGTCTCCGACCATCAGGATTCGAGCTGGCGACGCAACGCCTCACGATCGATGTCGACGGCGAGCCAGAGCGGTTGATCCTCGGCTGCCCGCTCGGGCGGCGTGTGGGCGATCACAAGAACGCCGTCGTTGGCTGCGTCTTCGAGCACAGGACGATCCGTAGTCAGATCGAACAGCACCACGAACGAAGCATCAACCGGGCGCGTCATCCGGATGCCCAGCAAGAGGACGTTCTCGGTACGAGCTGCCTCGGTCCAGATGTCGCCGACACCTTCGACCGCGTGCACCCGCGCCAGATCGGCAATCTCGGGAAACTGCGACGTGTCGATCGCAACCGTCGGGTGTGCCTGACCTTGGTTATCGAGGGTGTGGCCTGACTCGAGCACACCGAATACGGGAACCGCCATGTCGTGAGCGTTACACAACACTGGTCATCGTGCGTGGTCGAGTGACCACACAAGGCAGAAAGTTTGTACAGCTCCGGGTGCAGTGCACCCGCTGCAGCAGGATCAGTTGCGCGGCAGGTCGCTAAACGGCGTGCTGCGGTCGGGCCCCGGCTCCCGAGGCAGACCCAAGGCCCGCTCACCCAAGGTGTTGCGCTGAATCTCATCGGTGCCGCCGCCAAGACTCATGCCACGGCAATTGAGGATGTGATAGGCGAAGTAGTCGTCTTCCTCGTTGCGATCGACGTCGAGATCAGCGCCCCAGGCCGGGCCACCAGGAAACGCCAACGCTGCGGCAACGTCAGCCGCCGCCCGGCCCTGCTTGGTGCGCCAGAGCTTGCCGATCGATGGATGTATCCCACGGGCGCCGATCCACTTCACGATCTGCTCGCCGCTATGCAGACGAGCGAGATCCTGACGCACAACCGGATCGTCAGTACGACCCGCCCGCTCGGCTAACTCGCGCAGCTGGGCAACCGGAATCGGCGATCGGCCGGCCTTGCTGCGGCTGTGCGATGCGCCGCTCATCGACTTGGCACCGGTCTGTTGGCGTTCATGGCCGAGTAGCGCGACGGCGGTCGCCCACCCGCCGTTGACCTCGCCCACGACCCAGCTCCGAGGCAACCGGGCTTCGCTCAGGAAGACCTCGTTGAACTCGGAGATCCCGGTCATCTGCACGAGTGGACGGACCTCGACGCCGGGCTGGTCCATCGGCAACACGAACATCGTGATGCCGCGGTGCTTCGGGGCATCCCAGTCGGTGCGGGCCAACAGAATGGCGTAGTCCGCGTGATGCGCGCCTGACGTCCAGACCTTTTGGCCGGTCACGATCCATTCGTCACCGTCGAGGTCGGCGCGGGTCGTCAGGGACGCCAAGTCCGAGCCCGAGCCTGGCTCGCTGTACATCTGGCACCAGATCTCATCGCCACGAAGCCCAGGCTTGATGAATCGCTCACGGAGCTCCTCGGAGCCGTGATCGCGGACCGTCGGCAGTGCCATGCCGACGCCGATCCCGAACACCGAGTCTTCGCGAGGAATCCGGCCCCGCGTCGTTTCGCGCCATACCTGCATCTCGGCCTTGCTCGCACCGCGGCCGCCGACGTCCTCGGGGTACTCGAGCATGGCGAGGCCGTGGTCGAACAACGCCGAGCGCCATGCCTTGCCTCGATTCACGGTGCCGGTTACACCGTCAAGCGCGCCCGGTAAGACGTCATCAAAGAACGTCTCGATCTCGGCGCGAAGCGTTTCGGGTGTCGTGGACATAGTTCCTCCGGAACGAGCGTGGTGAGGTCAGCGAACGCGGCGAGGCGTTGCGGGTTCGGCGAATACTGGGTCGCGCTTCTCAAGGAACGACCGGCGGGCTTCGGCCGCGTCTGCCGTCGTTCGGGTCAGTGCTTGGGTACGCGATTCGAGCGCCAAGGCTTGGTCGAGGCCCGAGGCGTCGAGGTTCATCCACATGACCTCTTTGGTCATCTGGACCGCAGCAGGAGCGAGGCCTGCGATCTGTTCGGCTCGTTCGAGCGCCGTCGCCACGGTCTCGCCGGCATCGACGAGCGCCGACGCGAACCCGGTGCGCAGCGCTTCGCCGGCATCGATGTTGCGGCCCGTGAGCATCCAGTCGAAGGCGACCGATGCGCCGACCAGCCGAGGCAAGAAGTAGGACAACCCAAGCTCACAGCCCGAGATGCCTCGCTTGACGAAGCCATCCGCGAATCGGGCTCGGCCGCCGACGATGCGCATGTCCGAGGCCGCAGCGAGGGCGAACCCGGCTCCGATCGCGTGGCCGTTGACGGCAGCGATGACAGGAATCGGAAGGCTGTGCAAGGTGCGAATCATCGCCCCGAGGCCGTAGTGCAGGTTCTCGAAGCCGGCCACGACGGGGTCGACCTGTGTGGCCGGATCTGGTTCGGCCGACGCCGCATCGCGAACGGCGACCGACTTGACGTCGATACCTGCGCAAAACGCACGGTCTCCTTCGCCGGTGAGCACGATCGACCGGCAGGAACGATCCGCTGCTGCTTCTTGGAGCGTCGTAACCAGGTCGTCGGCCATGTTCGGTGCCAACGCGTTGAACGCGTCGGGATTGTTCAGAGTCACGACCGCAGTTGGTCCATGCCGGACCAGGTCGACGCTTGGCGTTGTCATTCGTTTCCCCCGCTGCGGATCGTAGGGGGCGCAGCGAGCACGAAGAAACCTGCAGCACGGCGGGTCGCCGCTCCGGCGCTCAGGCTTGAATGGCTCGATGCACACTGCGACGGTCCGGAAGCGACGCACGGTGTGCTCCGTTGTTTCCTACCTCGCCACAGCTGTCCTTCTGCTCGCCGGGTGCGCTCAGGCGGAGCCGTCGATCGTGCCGCTCGCCGAGTCGGTTGGGGCGGCATCGTCCGAGACTGCTGACCCAGCTACGGAGTCAAACCTCGATAGCGGTCGCGATCCAGAACCCGATGCTGCACCTCAGGCTGTCGAGCCCGATGCTGCGCAACCGGCGGTTGGGTTGCCCGCGGTTGGGCCGGCGGCCGATGACCAGATCGTCGTGTCGTCTGCACAGGGCGGCATCTATCTACTGAATCCGGACGATGGCAGCCGTGTCACCCTCGCAGCCGACGGTGAGGGGATTGCCCTGCACCCGGTGTGGCGCCCCGACGGACGCCGTGTGGCGTGGAGCCTCGCCGATGACCGCGGCTTCTCGGTGATGAGTTCGAACATCGACGGCACTGAACAGCGTCGTGCGCAGTCCCCCTTCGGCGGCTATTTCGGTTCGTGGGATCCGACCTCGGCAACGCTTGGCTATCTCGGGCCGGCCGCGCCCGGTACCGGGCTGGTCTTCGACTCGGGCACTGGCGCTGCGATGCCCGGTGTCGTCGACAGCGACACTTTCTACTTCTTCTCGTGGAGCCCCGACGGCCGCCAGTGGATCGTCCATGCCGGATCTGGCTTCCGCATCAAGGGCGTTGATGGAAGCACCACACCGCTCAACCTCGACGGCGGACGTTTCCGAGCGCCCGTGTGGGCTCCCGATGGGTCGATCTTCGTGACACTGCGGAGTCCGGCCGGTAACGCCATCGTTCAACTTGAGCTTGAGAGTCAGGCAGCAACCGAGATCTTCGTGGGCGGGGACGAGACCAACTTCGTGCTCGATCCGACGGGGCGCTTCTTGGCCGTGCAGACGACCGACGTCGTTGCGCCCTCGCCTGACAACGATGGCCTTGGCGAGCCCGGCACCGTCTCGGCTCGCCGCTTGCAGCCGCCGGCGACGACTGGATCGGTAGTCATCGTCGAGATCGCCACACGTCAGATCATCGACGTCATCGAGACCGAGACCGGCGGGCTCTGGTGGAGCCCAGACGGCACGAAGCTCGCCATTCTTGGCCCGCACGCTCCTGGTACCACCCTCGTCGACTGGACGATCTGGGAAGACGGCACCACCTTCACCACTGACCCGTTCCGGCTGACGACGCTCTACACCCAGGCGTACGTGCCGTTCTTCGACCAGTTCGCACAGTCAGTCACGCCGTGGTCGCCAGACAGCACCCGCTTCGTCTACCCCGCCATCAGCACCAACGATGAGCGCGGCATCTTCGTGCAAGAGGCCCGGCCCGGCGTACCACCGATTCTCATCGCCGACGACGGCATCCTCGCCTTCTGGTCCCCCACCTGACGACAGCGTGGCGCTGGCTTCCAAGCTGGCGGGCATCGACAACTAGGTTGCCGTCGTGGCTTCGAGCAGACCAGACGCGGCAAGCCTCCCTGTGCTCGACGGACCCCGAGGCTGGCTCGTCGTCGTCGGCACGTTCTTCTCGTCGTTCGTCACAAAGAGCACGCCCAGGGCGTCGAGGTCGGGGTCGAAGTGATAGTAGGTCTCGCGGTCGCCGCTCTCGCTCTCCAGCCACTCGGAGAACTTCTGCTTCCGACCCGACCTCTCCCTCCTCGGCCGGAGGTTCCGTGAGGAGTTTGACCTCGAGGGCGGAGGACGGAGGGGCCGGTCGTCCTC
>CALDGN010000357.1 GCA_937942965.1 uncultured Acidimicrobiales bacterium
GTCTATGCGCTCGGCTCGACGCTGCACAACCTCGTCACCGGACGTCCACCGTTCACGCCGACCGATGGTGAACGGATCGCCACGATCATTAAGCGCATTGCGACGGAACCCCCGCCTCGGCCGGATCCGGCGAACGTACCGCCTCAGGTCGCAGCTGTGATCGCCCATGCGCTGGCGAAGCAGCCCGAGTTCCGGCCACGTTCTGCAGTCGCCTTCGGCAAGGCCCTGCAACAGGTGCAGCGTGACCACGGGCTACCGGTCACGCCGATGCCGGTTGGCGACAAAGAACCCGACGAGGCCCGCGGCAACACGATCGTGCGGCCTGGTTCGCCTCAGGTGCCCGCTGCGGCGCCGATGCGCCCGGCCACACCTCCGCAGCAGCGGCCTCCGATGCAGCAGCCCATGCAGCCGATGCAGCAACAGCCGGTGCCGGTCGCTCAAGTGAGTGGGCGTGGCCAACCGGGTCCTGCCGTGTCGGGTCGCACCTCGTCTCGAACGTCGTCACGGACTTCGACGCGGACGACGAGCAGCGGCGGTGGCGGTCGCCTCGTTGCGACGCTGCTCGCACTCGTCGTGCTGCTCGGCGCGGCGATCGGCGGCGCCCTGCTGTTCAACGCGCAAAGCTCGACCGACGAGCCGCTCGCCGTCACCAGCGGTGGAGCCACAATCGTCGACATCTCTGCGCTCGCCGACACGACGATCGTCGAGCTGCCTGCGACCAACGCCATCGACCTCGACTCCGACACGTACTGGGGTGTGCAGCCGAACATCACCGCCGAGCGCAACATCGCCGGCACGACCTTCGTCCTCCGGTTCGACGAGCCGATTGCGATCACGAGCGTGGGCATCGACAACGGCAGCTCCGGCGACCTCTCGCGCGTAAGCCACATCACGTGGGGTACCAGCGTCGACGATCTTCGCAATCGTGCTGCGACCAACGTGACCCAAGAGATCCCCGACGAAGCGGGCGAGCATCGAGTGGCGATGTCGATCACGACTGACCAGCTCGCGCTGGTCATCACCGACGTCCACGACATCGAAGCACCGTCGGTCGGCATCGCCGAGATCCTGGTTGACGTCGGATGAGTGCAACCTCCGAAACCTCTGGACCCGCGGGCGAGGCGAGCGATCTCGTGACCGAAGAACGCCAAGCAGCCGCTGCTGCGCAGCTCGTCGAACACGTCGACGAGCACGGCGAGGTGATCGAGATCGTGACTCGAGCCGAGATGCGCGAACACTCCCTGCGCCATCGCTGCGTCTACATCGCCGTGCTCGATAGCCAAGACCGCCTGCTCTGCCACAAACGTGCCGACTGGAAAGACGTCTTTCCAGGCGCATGGGACCTCGCCTTCGGCGGCGTCTGCGATGTCGGCGAGGACTGGCTTCCTTCGGCGCAGCGCGAACTCCAAGAAGAAGCCGGCGTATCCGGCGACTTGATCGATTGCGGACCGGTCACCTTCGAAGCGCCCGGCGTCGCACTCGTCGGACGGCTCTATGCCTGCCGCCACGAAGGCCCGTTCAGCTTCGACGACGGCGAAGTCGTCGACACGCAATGGGTGCCGCTCACCGAGCTGGCCAACTTCGTAGCTTCGACCACCGTGCCCGACGACTCTGCCGTCGTGATCACCCAAGCCGCGCTCGCACCGGCCGCCACCGCAGGAACGAACGATGAGTAGCACCCGCCCGCACCGAAAGGGAGCGCGATGACCACAATCGACCTCACCCAAGCATCTGTCCGTCCAGCCGGAAGCAGCGGGATGGCATCGCGCACCGCCGCGGGCTTTGTCGTGCTCGCGAGCGACGACGGCACCGACCTCGTCAACTACGTGACCGAGCATCAGATGGCGCCTGATCTCATCGAGCGGCTCGCGGATCAGATCTCGGCCAGCGATCCCAGGTCGATGGTGATGTTGTTCACCTCGGGCGGCAACCCGTATCTGCTGGCGTGGGGGCAAGCGGTTGCCTCCGTCGCCTCCGGAGCAGCTCGGTTCACCGTGACGCCGCTCGTCGGCCAGCTACTGGTGCATCCGCTCACGCTCGATGTTGAAAGCACGATCGTGCTCAGCGACGGAGCGCTCGCCGGAGACCCCGAGACCGCCCCGATCAACCTCGCCGAGGGGTCCATGCACGCCGATGCGGTCGTGATCGACCTCAGCGGCGATGTCCCGACCGAGTGGCAGCTTCCTGTCGGCGATGGTTTACCGATCGCCGATCCTGCTGAGCCAGCTCCACTCCCTCCGGACCTGCAACCTGCGGCCGCTCCCGTCGACGCCGTAGACAGAATTGGCCAGCCGGCGGCGCAGGGCATCGTGTTCGCCGATGACATCGAGGAGATCAGCGACCTGATTGCCCCCGTTGCTCCGGCACCGGCGCCGGCCGCCCCAGCGGCGCCAGCTGCCCCTGTCGTCGACGCGGCACCGGTCCAGGCACCACTCGCGCCTGAAGAACCGATGTGGCAGGAGGAGCTCGTCGAGGAGGCGGGAACGTTCCAGACAGCGGCGACACCGTTCACCTCCGAAGCCAATGCTGTATCGCCGGTCGATGTTGCACCGATCGGCTTTGACGCACAACAGGTCGAAACCTCACTGGTTCCCGCTGCGGCGGAGCCGGCGTTCGACGCGCCGGTCGTCATCCCGCTGAGCCGTCCCAGCTCAGAGGCATCGGCCGCTCCGGCTGTCGAAGAGATTCCCCCGGCGATGCCTGCAGACGTCCCCGTGCCCCAGGTCCCGCCAGAGTTTCGCCGCGAGCCAGCCGCAGCTGAACCAGAAGCTGTGCCCGCCATCCCCGGCACCGTCACGGCGCCAGCTGCGCCAGTCCCGGCCACGCCAGCGTCCTCGCCGGCCCCTCCGATGGTGCTCGGCGTCGTGTGCCCCCAGGGCCACCACAACCACCCCGAAGCCGTCTACTGCTCGCAGTGCGGCACCAAGATGGGCGTCCACCACACCACCGTGCTGGTGAACGGTCCCCGGCCATCGCTCGGCGTGCTCGTCGTCGACGACGGCACGACCTTCTCGATCGACAGCGATCTGGTGATCGGCCGTGATCCTGCGTCGCACGTCGATGTCCGAGCTGGCGCCGCGGGTGCCATGGTGCTGGTCGATGACACGCTTGCTCTGTCACGCCAGCATGCCCGCATCGTTCTCGACGACTGGGCGGTGCACGTCGCGGACCTCGGCTCGTCGAACGGCACGTGGCTTAATCGAGGCCCGAACCCACAAGAGTGGATGTCGGTCGAAACGGGAACGACCGTCCCGCTCGAGCCAGGCGACCGCATCAAGGTCGGCGGCCGCGTCATCCAGGTCGAGCTCCACCACATCCGCTAACCGAACGCTGGGGTCGCACCCAAAACCGTTTCACGGGGTCGCACCTAAAAGCGCTTCACTGAAGCGGTTTCAGGTGCGACCCCAGTGTGTTCGTTAGTGGCTGGGGCGGCCCACGCCGCCTTCGGGCTGGCCGAACATGTT
>CALDGN010000358.1 GCA_937942965.1 uncultured Acidimicrobiales bacterium
GCGTGGATCTCGGCGGGGGCCATCGAGGTGTAGCCGACGCTCGCCGAGATCCAAACATCGCCATGCCCGGCGACGGTGAACGGTTCCTCGAGCGCCGCGATGATGGTCTGGCCGAGCTCGGCGGCTCGCTCTTCGGTCAGAATCTCCTCGAAAACGACGAAGAACTCGTCGCCGCCGATCCGAGAAATGACGTCATCGCCGCGAACGGTCGCTCGCAGTCGCGCTGCGGCCTGACGCAGAACGGCGTCGCCAGCCGAGTGGCCGAAGCGGTCGTTCACCTGCTTGAAGTGATCGAGGTCAATGAACATCGCCGATCGGTAGACGTGGTCGCCAGACAACGTCACGGTGAGGCCACGGCGGTTCAAGAGCCCGGTCAGCTCGTCGTGCGTCGCTCGATGGGCGTTGGTGGCCGAGAGATCCTGTTCGCGTATGCGCAGGGACACGAGCTCTCGCCACATCTCGCCGCTCTGGC
Organism: uncultured Acidimicrobiales bacterium; assembly: GCA_937942965.1. Classification (GTDB taxonomy): domain Bacteria; phylum Actinomycetota; class Acidimicrobiia; order Acidimicrobiales; family UBA10347; genus UBA10347. The sequence goes on from CALDGN010000358.1 coordinate 473, forward strand.
GTTGAAAGCCAACGACCATGAGCAGGAACACCGCCGTGGCGCTTCCCATCACGTACTCGCCGTGGATGAAGAGTGCGCATGAGGTCTGGACCCACATGGACACGGCCATCGTGTAGCCGAGTCCTGCGACGCCAGCAGCTGCCCCGGCGGTGACGGCGAGCTGGAGGGTGACGATCGGCCACCATGCCAATGGCCGCTCTGCGGCAGAGGGATCGAGCCAGAGCATGGAGCCAAGCGCGGCGCCGGTGAGCACGTGGGCCGGTTTCGCCAGAAGCGGAAGTCCAGTCGCCGCCCGCTTATCTCGCAGAGCGGGGATCGCGAACGAGGCGGTCATAAAGATGCCGGCGATCATGACGGCGGTGACCCAAATGCCAAGGGCCTCGGAGGCAACTTGGTTGCGGAGCAATGCGAGCATCAGTACGCCGGAGCTGATGCAGCCGAGGGGGCCTCGCCAACGGACGGGCCAGTAGATGCGGAAGGTCTCAGCGCCGAGGCGATCTGAGATCGGCGCAGACGCGCCGAACGAGATCGGTGAGGCCGGGGACATGCGTCAACCGTCGGCTTCGCGGGCGTCGGGCCAAGGTCGTACGGCCGAATCCCCCTGCTAGGTCCGATGGCCTAGATGCAGAACGAGCTTGGATAGGGACTGAGCCCAGGTGCAGGACTAGTCAGCCAGCTGTGAGAACGCGTGCGGCACATCGGTCGGACCAGCGAGCGTCGACCACTTGGCGCCGACCGCACCGGCGAGCCATTCCGCGTCTTCGCAGTCGTCGGCCGGGGCCAGAATGCCGAGCATCTCGAGCTGGGCGGCGTGGTGCTCGGGAGCGGACCCGGCCGTCGGCCGACAGTCCGATAGCAAGATCGTTCGCTGACGGGCGGCGCCGCTGCGAGCGAGCTGGGCTTGCGCGGTCCGGAAGGCAAGACTCAGGTCCGTCGGTCCGAAGCCCCGCAAGCGAAGCACATCGGTGACGACCTCTTCGGCGGGTCGCGGCTGACCGATGCCTTTGATCACAATCGCCTTGTCGCTGAACGCGATCACGCAGTAGTCGCTCTGGGTTTTCTGGGCCGCAGCAGCGGCAGCCACCGCAGCGATCGCAAGCCGGTCGCCGGTCATCGAACCGCTGCGGTCGATCAGGATCGCGACTGCGGCATCGGGTCGGGTCCAGGCATGCATACGTAGATCGTCGATGTGTGGGGGAGTACCGCTGGCCTCGGCCATCACCAGGGCATCAATGCTGCCGTCAATGTCGAGGTCACCACCGGCGTCGTGCATCGGGACGGAACGCATCTTGCCGATGCCCCGAGCGTGCGTCGGGGCCGTTGCGGCGAGGTCGATCACGACTCGGGCGGCGAGCTGTTGCGCCAGGGCTCGCAGACGAACGTCGGTTGCCGATGCCATCTCGGCGAGCGTGCCGAGCGCCGTGTCGGCGTCTTCGGTCAGCGCCGACTCGACGGCTTGGACGTCGAGCTCGCCGACCTCGGGGGACATGTCGTCGAATCCGTCGTTCTTCTGCAGCTGGCGGCGCGAGTTGGTTTGGCGTTGTTCCTCATCGAGCGCTTCGCGCGCTTGGTCGCCTTCGAGGGTTCTCGAAGGGTCGAGGATGCCCCCGTCGGGGCTTACGCTTTTCCCGATGCCTCGACGTCGTCGTCGGGGTTGAGGCCGCTCAGTTTCCAGATTTCGGTGACGACATCTTCGGCCGTGCGTCCGCAGGACTCTTGGAGCCGGACGCGTCCGCTGAGTGCGGCGCATGCGGCGTCGAGGCCGCACGAGTCGTCGTCGGGCCCGACGGATCGCAAGGTCGCGAGCTGATCAGCGAGGGTCACCAGGTCGATCGCGCCACGGACCGAGGAACCGATGCGGATGTCGGGGTGCTCACGTGTTGTGCGGACGCATCGCACAGCACGGGCGCTCAGGTCGGCATGCAAGCCATCGGTCTCGCGAGCCACGATTGCCTGCTCATCTGCTTCGGACTGGTAGTCGACAGCGACCCGGTTCACCCGGTCGTAGATGGCGCCCGCGATGCGGGCCGTGCCGACCGCGTCGAACGGGTTCATCGCCGCGACCAGTCGGAAGTGGGGGTGGGCTTCGATGCGGCCGAGGCGGGGCACCGTCAACTCGCCCTCGCTCATGACCGTGACCAGCAGGTTCAGCGTTTCTTCGGGGACACGGTTGATCTCTTCGACGTAGAGCAAACCCCCGTGGCGCAGCGCATCGACCAGCGGGCCATCGATGAAGACCTCGGAGCTATAGCCCTGGGACAGCACCTGGGCTGGGTCGAAGTGGCCGGCGAGTCGAGCCGGTGTCAGCTCGGCATTGCCCTCGACGAAGACCAAGCGGAGCCCGGCGTGGTCGGCGACCGAACGCAGCAGCGTGGACTTGCCTGTACCGGGAGGACCTTCGAGCAAGATGTGGCGGGCGCCTGCGAGAGCGGCGACGACGAGCTCAACCTCGCGTTTGCGGCCAACGACATCGTTGCCGGCAGCCTCGACGAGGCCAATACCGAAGGTGGGTTCTTGTTCGTTCACCGAGGCTCCTGGGTGAGAATTCGTATGGGCACCGTGACGCGATGAGGGCCGGGGCGGACCCCGGCCCGTCATTCGCAATCGTGAAGGGTTTGATCAGGCGTGGTCGTACATGACCATGCCGCGAATGTTCTCGCCGTCGCGCATTGCCTGGTAGCCGACGTTGATGTCGTCGAGCGTGTACGTGTTCGTGATCAGCTCGTCGAGCTTGAGGCGGCCCTCTTGGTACATGCGGAGCAGGCGTGGAATGTCACGGCGTGGGTTGGCCGAACCGAAGATCGAGCCGACCAGTTCCTTTTGCATGAGGGTCAGGTCGAACAGGCTCATGTTGACTTCGGTGTCGTTGATCGGCGCCACCGAGGTGTGCACGACGCGACCGCCCTTGCCGATGATGGCCATGGTGGGAGCGATGAGCGTGCCATCGCCTTCGCCGACGGTGATGACGGCCTTGTCGGCCATCTGGCCCCAGGTGAGGTCCATGACGAGCGCAGTCGCTTCTTCGAGGGACGCAGCCGTATGGGTTGCGCCGAAGACTTGGGACTGCTCACGCTTGAACTCGACCGGGTCAACGGCGATCACGTGGGCGGCGCCAGCCATGGCGGCGCCCTGGACGGCGTTCATACCGACACCACCGCAACCAACGATGACGACGGTCTCGCCGGACTGCACGTCGGCGGCATAGGTCGAGCTTCCCCAACCGGTGGTGACACCGCAGCCGACAAGCGCGGCCTTGTCGAGAGGGATGTCCTTTTCGATCTTGATGCAGCTGGCCTCGCTGACGACGGTGTGCTCGCCGAACGTACCGATGCAGCACATGATGCCGAGGTCACTGCCGTCGTGACGGTGGTGGCGGGCAGTCAGGTCGGTGACCTGGCGACCGGCGAGCAGGAACGCTCCGAGGTCGCAGAGGTTCTGCTTGCCGCTTGAGCATGAGGGGCAGCGGCCGCAGCTCGGGATGAAGCCGAGGACGACGTGGTCGCCGACTTCGAGGCTCGTCACGCCAGGGCCGACTTCGACGACCTTGCCGGCGCCTTCGTGGCCACCGATGATCGGGAACTGCTCAAGCCCGAGTTCGGCAGCGGTCGCGGCCTCGAGGACCATGTCGCCGGTGAGCAGGTGCTCATCGGAGTGACACAGGCCAGAGCCAACGAGCTCGAGGACGACTTCGCCAGCCTTCGGCGGGTCGAGCGTGATCGTCTCGACCTTCCAGTCTTGGCCGACACCGTCGAGAATTGCGGCACGTGTTTGCATGAGTTCCCCCAGATGGAATGCGTTGCTGGAGCGAACTTACCTCACCCGGATCAGGCACGCCGAACGCCACGGGCCCCAACGTTGCGGTATGCAACACCCATCGGGCTGGACATCGGCCGAACGCTGAGGGTGCTTGGGTCTGTCAGACTCGGCCCGTGCTGCGCTGGGCGATCCTTGGAACTGGGTTCATTTCGAAAACGATCGTCGAGGCAATCGAGCAGTCTCCGGGGTCGGTCGTCGAGATCGTCGCGGGACGTAACGCGGGCGCGGTCTCGAGCTTCCAGGAGGCGCACAGGATCGAGCGAGGTTGCGTGGGCTTCGACGAAGCGATCGCTGACCCGGCGGTGGACGCCGTTTACATCGGCACGCCGAACCATCACCATCACCCGTTGGCGATCGCTGCCGCCGACGCAGGCAAGGCGATCCTGTCGGAGAAGTCGCTGACTACGACCATGGCGACCGCCCGCGAGCTCGCCGACGCAGTTCGAGGCCGAGTGTTCTTCGTCGAGGGCTTGATGTATCTCGCCCATCCGATGTACCGGGTCTTCGAGGATCTACTGACCGAAGAACGCATTGGCACGGTGACCGCGGTCCACGGGCGCTATGCCGCGCACATCGCACACCTCGTGCAGCCGCTCGGGCGCGGAACCATCTACAACCTTGGTTGCTACCCGGCTTCGCTCATGCAGCTCGTCATGCGAACAGCGTGCGGGCACGACACGTTCGGAGATCGAACGATGACCGCGGTTGGGACACGGACGAGCGATGACACGATCGGTTCGGCCGCAGCGTCGATCACGTTCGGCAACGGCGTGTTGGCGACGCTGGCCTCGACCGACGACTACGGCATGGCTCACGCGTTCTCGGTGCTGACCGACCGAGGTGAGCTTCGCATCGACACGAATCCATGGCTGCCGAGCCCGAGTGAGAACAGGATGACCTGGCAGCCCTATGACGGCGCTCCCGAGGTGCACTCGATCGCTGACGGGCACGACGCGTTCTTCCACCAGATCCAGATGGTCGAAGCTGCGGTCGCTGCTGGCGAGACCGAAGCTCCGCATCCGTCGCCACAGCTTGATGATTCGCTCGAGGTCATGGGCCTTTTGACCGAATGGGAAGCCCTTGCGCTGGCGACCTAGCGCTTTGAAGAAAGTGCGCTTCGAAGAAGGTTGGGCAAAACGCAGAATCCCGGGCGATTGGTCCGAAGACCGAGCCCGGGATTCTGATCGATTACGAGTGGTGGTCGGGACCGGCGTCGATCCGGTGACCTTCCGCTTTTCAGGCGGACGCTCTGCCAACTGAGCTACCCGACCCCGGCGCTGACAATGTCAGCGTCGAAGTGTGTTGCGGTCCTGACGAGATTTGAACTCGCGACCTCCGCCTTGACAGGGCGGCGTGCACTCCAAACTGCACCACAGGACCTTGGTCCGAGAGGGTACAGGTTTTGAACCAAACCACACCACGAGTTTCGCGACGTTTTTGCGGGAATCTTGGCGGGCTGTCGTGACAGCGTTGGTATGGTGATCGCCGCTTCCTTCTCGGAGGACGCGGGCCCCGTTCGTCCAGCGGCCTAGGACGCCGGCCTTTCACGCCGGTAACACGGGTTCAAATCCCGTACGGGGTACTCGTACAGCAAATCCCGGGTGGCACTTGCCACCCGGGACTGTTTCGTTTTCGGCTCGCGACCCCGGTCCGGCTCTCTCACTCGACGTCTCAGCCAACGGTCGGATTATGAGCGGGCGTGCGAGCGCAACGAGTGCCACCGGCAGCGATCTGCTCATCAAGAAAAAGCCATGCGGCCAGGCCGCTGATCACCGCACTACGTCGGTCGGTCTATATGCCTACAACGGCGACATTTCGATGGTTGGCGGCAAGTCGCTGCAGATCCTGCGGATCATGAGTCAGGACCATGCCACCTCCGAAGCGGATTGCAGTGGCGACGACCATGGCATCGATCGCCATCTCGCTTCCAGCTCCGCTATTCGCGAGAAGGTGCCCGGCGATTCGAGCAACCCGAACCCCTGTCGTGACGACCCGAGCGAAACCTTGACCGAGTACGCGATCGATCGGTTCGTCAAAGCCCTTGCCGCGGTAGAGCTCGACCAAGATCGCTGAGGGAACCCGGATCGGGTTGTTGCGAGCATGTGCGCTGCGCATCGCGGCACGAACCTGAGCGTGCCGGTCACGATTTCGAGAAGGGTGCGCCAGCGCGGACAGGGCTTCAGAATCGAGTACTAGGACGGCCACGCTGAGTCGAACTTCTGGATCAGCTGGGGTGAGATAGCGCCGAATTCTGCGTCCAGCTCGTTCAAGTACTCATCGAGCAGGTCGCGCTCAAGTTCGTGTTCAACTGCCCGAGCGACGAAGCCACTTAGTCCCCGGTCGCCGACTCGCTGCTCGACCCGCTCCGCGAGTTGTTCTTCGACACTGACAGACCACTTCTTCACCGGCATTGTGCAATCCTACTGCGGTATGAATCGCCGGGCAATAGGTGTGAACTTACCCATCGAGACATAGGCGATCGATTGACTCGACAATCTCAGGGTTCGAATAAGCGTGCATGAGGGGTACTCGTACAGCAGATCCCGGGTGGCTCCTGCCACCCGGGATTTGTCGTTCTGTCCCTGCTTCGTTTGCGTGGCTGGAACGCTCAGCCGAGCTGGATATGGAGCGCCTTGGCGGCGAAGCCATCCCAGGCGCCTGGCCCGTCGAAGCCGATGCCTTGGTCGGCGCAGTCAGGCCGGGGCCCCACGGTCCAGGTCAGCGTGTTCTCTCCTGTCCGGAGTTGGGCCGGGTCGAGATCGATCTGGAACGACGTCCAGTCCTTGCTCCAACAGTCGCCGGTCACGTAGTCGGGCAGCACGACTGGCTCGCTCGGGCCGCCGTTGATGCTGAGCAGCACCTGGCCTCGGATCGGTTGATGGAGTTGGCCGGAGAGCACCGGGCTCGGCCCGGTCGACGGCAGGTCGATCGTGACCGTTTCGGAGTCGCCGATCGGATGGTCGCCGTTGCTTTGCAGGTCGACCACGTCGCTGGCCCAGTGCGATGCGTAGGGGGCGACGTAGGGCCCGTCGAAGCGGATGTTGTCCCAGTGGAAGCTGTAGAACTCGGTGTTGGCGTCCTTGGCCGGTGTGTAGGAGTGGGTCTTGAACAAGACCACGCCTTGGTCGAACGGCAGGCCGCCGGGCACGTCGACGGCGTACTCGTCGAAGACCTCGGGGTCCTCGGTTTGGATCGCCCACACGAGTTGGTCGCCGTCGAGCGTCACCCGCATGGTGCGGCGAATACGGCGGTCCGACAGCGCTGGATCCTCGGGATGCAGATCGCCCCAGTACGCCCAGTCGTATTGGCCTCGTTGCTCGGCGTTCACGATCCAGCCGTCGGGTGCGATCGCTCCGGTGCCGATTTTGACGCCTCGGACGTTGCGGCGCCACGTCAACACGATGCGGTCCTCGGGGTAGGTCTCGTCGATGGCAGAGTCGATCGGTCCGGCCCCGTACCGGAGCTGGTCACGAGGCACGATCATGACTTCCCACCAGTGGCGGAACGTGTGCCCCTCGTTGATGTTGACGTCGAACTCAAGCGTGCCGCCACTGGCGAAGTTGAACTCTTGGCGAGGCCAGAACGCGCTCACCGAATAGGCGTCGACCTCGCCCATCGACGACATCATGTGGTCCTTGCAGATGAAGAAGCTGGGGTCGGGGTCAGCGCCGGTTGATTCCTGGGTTGTCTGCACGATGTGCGATGGCAGCGGCGAGATCGCCGGGTTCGGCCCCTGGCAGCCCGGACCATGGTCGGCCAGATACGTCGGGTAGAAGTTCTCTACGAACTGGTCCTGGGGATGGGTCCGGTGGGTCACCATGTAGTCGAAGGTGCGGGGAAGCAGGTCCTGTGACGGTGCCCCTGGGTCGCCGTCAAAGGTCTCTTCAAAGGTCCACGTGCCGGGCGTTTGAGGATCAGGCGCCGGAGGATCAGGCGTGGGCTCGTCTACGGGTGGTTCCGGTTCCGGTGGCGTGACCGGCGGTGAGGTAGATGTGCCGGGTTCGATCCTGATCTCATCAATCCAGATGGGGGAGAGGTCGTCGCTCGATTCCCACCAGATCGCACCGATCGTCGTCGGGCTTCCGAGGTCGGCGAGTGGCACCTCGACCTGGGTCCAGTCATCGCCGTTGACCGTCACGGTGGCCGAAGGTCCCTCGACGCCCTGAGCGTCACGGATGCCCATCTGCAGGCTCACCGACGCGTTGTCGCCCGGGTGCACAGCGAACGTCAACGCCGCGGCCCCACCGATGTCGGTGCGTACGTAGTTGCCGAAGAAGAGACGCTGGCCTGGCCCCAGATCGGTCCAGATGGACTGCGACCCGCTCTCGGCTCGTTCGGTTGACGCCAGGTCAGACGGCGCAGACGACCAGTTCGTAAACCCGTCACGCAGAACGTCGTCGTAGATGCCGACCTCTGCGGGATCGGCCGCCTGGGCATGCGGCGAACTCGCCGGCAATACAAGCACCGCGGCGAGCAGCGAAGTGATGATGACGCCGCATCGACGCCATCGCGTCGGCGGCTTCGTGACGGCCGGGAGGTTCGATGTCTTCCACATGGAAGGACCGTACGAAGCGGCCCTCGGCGCTACTGGGCGTGAACCGGGCGCTAACCCGGCGATGCGGTCAGCGTGGCGTGTTCGAACGGGTGACGCGCAAGCTGATGATCAGCAATGCGAAGATCGCGATCATCGCTGCGACCACGGTCCAGTAGTCGCTGTTGACCGTCGACAACCCGCTGTTGTCGTCTCCGAACGGAAACTCGCGCACGTTGTACAGCAGCACGCAACCGGCAGCGCCGGCGATCATCGTCAAGATCGGTTCAACCGTGCGGTACATCGAGAGCACGACACCAATAACGAACACAGCGGTGACGACACCGATCACGGTGCCCCACTCGAAGCTGCGATCGGCGGCGAGCACGATCTCATCGTCACCAACGATCACGAGTGAGGTAACCCACGCCGCGACTGCGGCGAGCAGTCCTACGACGCTAGAAACGGAGAACAGAGTTATCGCTCGAGCCACGCCACGACACTAGTTGTTGTCTCTTCGCGGGCCCTGAGAACGTTGGGTCGAATGACCTAGTGCGCGCCCACGGTGGTTGGCGACGGTCACTGCGGGTGTCGGTTGGGTCATCGAATGAGTCCGCTGGTGGAATCGGCGGAGAACAGAATCATGCGGTCGAAGTCAGGGACGAGTTCGAGGCCGCCATTGCCGCTGAGCTCCAGCTTGTCGGCGATGAACTGAGCCTTGGCGGCTTGGAGGGAACCGTTGCCGCGGAACGCGACCTCGGCGTGCGGTGCGAAGAAGACCCCGGTCATTTCGAGCATGCTGGAGCCAGCGAACTTGTGATGCTCTGCGGACTCAGACCAGAACGCGAGATCCTCGAATGGGCCTTCCTCAGGAGCGGTCCAGACCATCTCGCCATTGCCGCCCGTGAACTGCAGATCACCGTCCTCGCCGATATAGAGCGTCGTATTCGACAGGTGCACCTCGGCGCCACCGGCTTTGCTGAACAGCCCCGACTGCAGCATGAGAACCGCCGCGCTGGGCGAGCTCTCGTAGGCGTCGAACGCCTGACCCCACGACCAGTCGTAGGTCTCTGTGTTCGACGCGTTGACCTCAAGACGCCCGGTTGAGGTGACCGTTAGGTCGCCTCCGAGAACAATGTTGCCACCCGAGAAGATCAACGTTCCCTTGACATTGAGATCCGAGCAGGTGATCCACCAGTTCCCCTCTGGGATCACCACGGTGGGGGAGTTGCCGCCCTTGACTCGACAGGGGTATCCCGCGGCAACGTAGTCCTGGTAGCCAACCGGCCAGGCAACCCCGCCGAGTTCGTCGACGAGCTGGTCGATCCACGGCTCCATGGTGTCCGTATCGCCGCAGCTGGCAATGTCATGGTCGTAGGACGACGCGCAGTTATATCGATGGTCGACAGGTGCGCGTGTAATCCGTCGTGGCAACGGGCTCGGCGCGGGATTGACGTTTCCGCTCGAGCTGCACGCGGGCGGGCTGCAACCGTCACCAGTGGCGGCGTAGACCTCGATCGTGCCGCAGCCGAGGCCCGTATCTGCGACGAGTTCTCCTTCGCACCCAGGCGGTCCATCAGCCTGAATCGTGGCCCCCGAGCCGTTGACATCGATGACGCCGTTGTTTGTGCACCCCGAGCTGCCACTGCTGTCTGAAGCGATGAAGCCCGGAAAGACTTCGCCGGTCGTTTCATCTGTCGTGGAGCGGACGTACAGACCTCCAGAGGAGCCTCCGCCGTTCTCGACGATGACACCGCACTCGTTCTCGTTCAGCAACAACAGGTGGATTGGGCGCCCGTTGGATTCGTTCTGGCTCGCTCGCGCCACCGCGTGCACGGTCGTCGAGGAACCTTGGGCGCCGACGAATGCCCCGAAGAAGTGGGTCCGCTCGCGCTGAAGACCCACCGCGATGCGTTCGCATGGTTCCCCATCACCCGCAGTGATTGCCATGAACGGCGACCCAGCAGCCGACGCGTCCATAAACCGGTGGCTATCAATGACCGGGTAGACCACCGACACGGTAAGGCTTCCATCAGTAGCGATCGCTTCAGCTGACCCGGTGGAGCCGCTGCAATCGTTCGGAAGCGCCGCGCAGCCCGCATCGGACAGCGACGTGCCGAGGTTCGAGTTCACGTAGGCAATAGCGGTGTCGCAAGCAGTGACAGGATCGGCCGCGCCAAGATCAATGCCTGCGGCCGCCGCAGCAGCATCGGCTCCGATCTGGCTCTCGGAGCGGTCGTTGCGAGCGACCGCAAGATCCACGACTACTGCAGCGGTTGCGACGAGGGCCAAGATGGCGAACGCGGACAGCAACAGAATCGTGCCGCGTTCGCTGCTGGCCTCGAGGCGTTTCACGTGCCTGAGCGTTCGTAGCGAACGACGGAGGCGGCTTCGAGTCGAACCGTCGAGTCGACCACAACAGCCTGGATCTCGGTATCCCGATTGAGTTGTACTTGGACCCGGCGCTCGTCGTCGGGGCGGCCGTCCTCGAAACACGGGGCGCCGGCGGCCATCACAGTCCCGCCAGCGTCTCGCAAGAGCACCGTTGTGCGATCGTTGTTGTCGGTGCCTGCCGGATGCACAAACGCAATGCAGATCTGGCGGCTCTCGACCGCAGCGCCGAGGTTGCCGCTGGTCGATGCCTCGGCGGCATCGGCAACCCGATCAAGCCACGTGGCGATGTCTCCGTCGATGGGGAGAGTGGCCCCGTAGCGGGCGCTCTCGCGTGCCCCGTTGTTCAACGAGTTGTTCATGTTGTAGCTCATCCCCATCGTCACTGAGCCCAAGATCAGCGTGACGAAGATCGGGATCACGACACCGAACTCGACAAGTGCGCCACCGCGCTCATCGGATGAGCCGCGAGCACACCAGCGCAGTCGCTGCGCGAGGAAGTTCGGGAAGGATTGAAGCCGCATGTCTCCAATATCGGGCAGTGCTGGCAGCGGCGCCATCGATTGCTCAAGAAGGGAGCAGGGGGAGTGAGCGGCGCGAATGTGGTGCTTGCGTCCTAGGCCTGACGGCCTCGAACGACGCAGAACTGACTACCGTGACCGAGGTGATCGGGTCGGGCGTCTTCGACTTTCTGAACGGCTTGACCGACTGGCTTGACGATGTTTCGTCGAACTGGTGGTTCTACCTGGTCATTTTGATCATCGCCCTGCTCGACTCGGTCGTGCCGGTCGTGCCGAGCGAATCGACCGTGATCATCGGCGGTATCGCGGCCGGCCAAGGCGATCTCTTTGTGTTGCTCGTCATCGCCATGGGTGCCATCGGCGCCTTCACCGGCGACTCGATCGCATATTTCCTCGGCAAACGGTTTCGACCGTTCGTGCAACGGGTGCTTGGCCGCAAAGGTGACGGCGAGGAACGGTTACGGCGCGCCGCCGATCAGATCGATAAACGCGGCGGGTTGCTTCTGATCACCGCCCGCTTCATCCCCGGCGGACGCACCCTGATGACGATCTCCTGCGGCGCCACCGAGCGGCCCTACCGCAGCTGGTTCCTGCCGTGGGACGCCGTGGCCGCCACCGTCTGGGCGAGCTACGCCGCGGTCATCGGCTACTTCTTCGGCGAGATTTTCAAGGACAACCACGCGACCGCGTTCTGGCTGGCCTTCGGCACGGCGCTGAGCATCACGGGTTTGATCGAGATCGTCCGATGGTTCCGGCATCGGAATGCCCCGGACGACGACGGGGTTCTTGCTGCGTGATCCGTTCTGTCGTCGCAAGCGCCTTCGGCTACGCCGCGGGCACGTTGGCATCGGCAGATCTCGTGGCCAAGGCCGCGGGGCGCAGCATCGATCCCAACACCGACGGTTCAGGTAATCCGGGCGCGGCCAATGTCGCCCAGTTGCTCGGGAAGCGAGCGGGCGTCGCTGTCTTCGCGCTCGACATGGGCAAGGCGCTTGTCGCCGGCCAAGTTGGTCGCTCGCTTGCCGGTCCGACGGGCGCCAACGTCGCCGCGGCTGCTGCTGTGCTCGGACATTGCTTCCCGGTGCAGCGGGGCTTCAGCGGCGGCAAAGGGGTCGCCGCAAGCTTCGGGCAAATGTTGGCGACGTTTCCGGCCTATCTGCCCGTCGATCTTGCGTTGGGCGCCGTGGCCGCCAAGAGCGATTTCTGGAAGCAGCGACCCGTCGCCACCATCGGCGCAACGTGTGGTCTTTGGACTGCGCTCGCCAGCGTGTCGTCGGCGCGGCGCCTTCCGAATCTGTGGGGCCCGACCCCGACCGCTGCCATGCCGCTTGCCGCAGCAGTGAGTAGCGCAGCCATCGTGTGGCGCTTCGCCGACGAGGCCCGCCGCGCTGCTGCCGATGAACAGGCGGAATAGTGACGACGTCGCCGACGGTTTCTCTCTCATGAAGCCAGCCCTCGTGACCGATTCGAACTCGCAGCTCCCGGCCGAGCTTCGAGACCGGTTCGCGATCGAGGTCGTGCCGATCACGGTGATCATCGACGGCACCGAATATCGCGAAGGCATCGACCTCGACGCCGACGGGTTCTACGAGTTCTTCGCCGACGGCCATACGCCCGAGGTCTCAACGAGCCAGCCGAGTCCGGGTGACTTCGTGGCCGCCTATCAACGTTGCATCGACCGCGGTCACGACGAGATCGTTTCGGTGCACGTCGCCGAGGCATTTTCCGGCACCATCAATGCGGCCAGGATTGGCGCCGACCTGGTCGACACCAGGGTCCACCTCGTCGACAGCGCAACCGCTTCGTTCGGCGTTGCCTGCTGTGCGTGGCAAGCCGGTCTGGCTCGCGATGCCGGCGGCGACGCGGCTGGCATGGTCGCCGCAGCCCTCGCCACTGCCGACCGCTTACACAGCGTCACCGCACTTGGCGCCGCCACATTGCTCGACCAGAGCGGACGCGTCGATCTCGACCTTTCCGACGACGGCATCCACATGTTCACCACGGGGCCCGGCGGAGCCTTCGACTCGATCGGCACGGCGACGTCGGTCGACGATGTGTGTGACCGAGTCGCGGGCGCGATGCATCTCGACGGTGCGCCCATCCGAGTTGCTCTTGGCGTGGCTGACGCCTCGTCGCTTCCGTACTACGGCGAGCTCGAAGCACGGCTCAAAGAACGCGACGACGTGGTCGAGATCCTGCGTTATCGCATCGGACCGAGCGTCGGCGCGCTCACGGGCCCCGGCACGGCCGGTGGCTTCTGGTACGCCGCCGATTGAGTGGATCCGAGCGCTAGCTGTTGCCCGAGATCTGGTCCAGCTCGGCGCGCAGGTTCTGTCGAGCGGCGGCTTCCCATCGTGCCTGTCCGGCCGGGGTGAAGTAGAGCTCGTCGCGGTCGGCGAAGTGGCGAAGCACCTGCGCTCGGCCATTTCGAAAATCGTCGTCGCTCATATGTGCGTATTCGCGTCGGATGGCGACGGCGTACGACGCGTACACCTCAGGGTCGGCGCCCAAGATCGAAAGATCCGCGTCGAGGAACGCTGCCATCGCGGGACTCGCACCGCCAGGAAGCAGATGTCCGGCCGTCGCACGGATGATCGCAGCAACTTCGGCGATGAGCTCTGTACGCAGCCCAAGCGTCGTCAGATGCTCGACGGCCAGCAGCGCTGATTGTTCCTCGTTGTCAGGCGCGGTCGGGTCGTAGATGACGTCGTGGAAGAACGCGGCCAGCTCGGTCGCTGGCGTCGCTGCATCGAGTGCTGACAAGTGACGCAGCACGGCCTCGATGTGCTCGGCGCAGTGATAATGGCGTTGCGCCTCGGCGTGGCGTTCGACGAGCTCGACGCCAATCGCTTCGGCGGTTGTTGGTTCGCATCCCAGCTCGACGCTGAGCCGCTTCCACGCTTCGACGAACTGCTCGCCAGCCATCCCGACGCCTACAGCGAGTCGCCGTGCGGCGTGCCCTGGGCGCGCAGCTCAGCGAGCAAGGCGTTGTGGATCAAGCCGTTGGTGCCGGCCCCGTTGCCGCCGTCAATGCGGTCGATCCCGTCGAGACAGGTGAAGCGGCCACCGGCTTCGCTCAGCACGACGCCGATCGGCGCAACATCCCAGATGCTCACGATCGGATCGATCATCGCTTCGGCCCGGCCGGTCGCAACCATCGCATAGCCATAGGCGTCGCCCCAGGTGCGCATGATCACGCCCTGCTCGCGAAGCCGATGCATGCCGTCGGGCGCCCAGCCCGTCAGGCCGCTGGCCATCGCAAACGATCCGTCAAGGGTTGCCTGCGTGCTCACCCGGCAAGGCTCGCCGTTGCAGAACGCGCCGCCGCCGACGGTCGCCCAAAGCATCTCGCCGACCGCAGGCAAGTTGATGATGCCGAGCACTGGCACGCCGTCGTCGAGCACAGCCAGCAGGTTCGAATACAGCGGGACACCCTTGGTAAAGGCCTTGGTGCCATCGATCGGGTCGATGATCCACTGGCGTCCCGATGCTGCGCTCGGCGTGTCGGCGATGGTCTCGCCGAACTCCTCGCCGATGATCGCGTCGTCAGGAAACTCGGCCGTGATCGCATCGCGCACGAGCCGCTCTGCTCCTTGGTCCGCGATCGTGACGGGCGTGCCGTCGCCCTTGGTGTCGACAGCCAGGTCCGCGCTGCGAAAGTGGGACTGCGTGAATGCGCCTGCTTCGGCCACGAGATTTCGGGCCCACGGAAGCAGATCGGCAATCGGGCGGCGGCTCATGGCAACTCCTCGGCGGCTTACTCGCCTGCGATGGCCATGACGATGTGTTCAAGCATCAGGCCCAGATAGCTGTAGGTCAGAAACAGCGACTGTTCGGTGTCGTCTTCGTAGTCGTCAATCTCGGTGTCTTCGCCGACCTTGAGTCGGGTGCCGATCACCAGTCGGAGGTCATTCACCGCGCTCATCCACGCCATCATCTGGTCTTCGTCGAGGCGCTTCGCGTCGAGTGTTTCTTCGACGGTGCTGAGCGCCGTCAGATGCTTCTCGTCGAGGTCGCTGCCGATCATCTCGGCGTACTGATCAGCGGCCTTTTCGTGATCGGGATAAGGGTTCGGCGAAAGGCGCCACGCAAGCTGGTCGTGTTCCTCGATGAGCTCACGGACCTGAGGGATCAGCTGTTCAAGGAGCTGACGCTCGGCCTGGGGAATCGTTATGGAGAAGCTGCCGTCGCCATTGCGACGGAATGAGAGAGCCACGAGGTGCGTCCTGGAGATTGTTGATCAGTCTTGGCTGAGCGTGGCCCAGAGGCCGTGCTCGTGCAGCCGGAACACGTCGAGCTCACACTTTTCGCGCGGCCCGTTCGACACGACCGCACGACCCTTTTCGTGCACATCGAGCATGAGCGCCGTGGCCTTTTCGCGGTTGTAACCGAACAGCTTCTGGAGCACGTGCGTGACGTAGCTCATGAGATTGATCGGGTCGTTCCACACGATCACCACCCACGGACGATCGGGGTCGATCGTCGTGTCAGTCTCTTCAACTTCGTCGATCGTGGGGGTCGTGACCGGGGCAGTCATGGCACCAGTATGCGAGCGTCGTCGGCGCGGCCGTCGGTAATCCCGCGATCGATTGTCGGATCGTTCGACGAGATCGGAAGTTCAGTGGGTTCAGGCG
This sequence comes from uncultured Acidimicrobiales bacterium, assembly GCA_937942965.1. Classification (GTDB taxonomy): domain Bacteria; phylum Actinomycetota; class Acidimicrobiia; order Acidimicrobiales; family UBA10347; genus UBA10347. The sequence goes on from CALDGN010000358.1 coordinate 16,366, forward strand.
AAGCATCAAGGTGGAACCAGAGCACGGCGATCCAAGTGAACGTCGCTCCGGCCACGTGGATTCCAACCAGGATCACGGGCACGCCGCTGAAGTACTGGATGTAGCCAACGGCGGCCTGCACGAGCAGCGATGCAAGCACGAGCCGCGCTCGCCACTGTTCGCCAGACGGCGCGTTGGTGCGGTGCAGGTGCCACAGGGTCGCGATCACCGTGATCACGAGCGCTGCAACGGTCAGCCCGTGGATGCGAGCGATGCTTGGAATCTCGAACGGAAGACGCTCGATCGCGTCGCCGTCGTGGCTTCCGCTGTGTGGCCCCGAACCGGTGACCAAGGTGCCGATAAAGATTGCGGCGAGCGTGAGCGCCGTAATCGGCCACCGGTACCAGCGTTGGCTGTACGAAGGCCGGCCGGCCGATGCGGTCGCGTCGCGGGGCGGGGGAGCGTCGTCGGTGCCAGCCCGGGCGTGGAGTATCACGGCGTTGGCGACCAACACCATCGACAACATGAAGTGCCACAGCACGAGCCACGGATTCAGGTGTGACAACACGACGAAGGCGCCCAGCACGATCTGGCCGATGACGCCGGCTACGAGACCGAGCGAGAGCCACAACAGGTCGCGGCGTTTGGGTGCTCGAAAGAACGAACCGAGCACGGCGGCGATCACGGCCAGCGAGACGAACCCGGTGATGACCCGGTTGACGAACTCGATCATCGCGTGGATCTCAAGGTCCGCGATGAGCTGGTCTTCTTCGCAGGTCGGCCAATCGCTACAGCCCAGGCCGGACCCGGTCAGACGCACGGATGCGCCGGTGATGACGATCACGACCAAGGCGGCGAGGGCCGTGCCAGTGATGGCTCGGTAGCGCGCCGGAGACATGCCGTCACGGTACCGGCCGTCCGGCCGGACGGCCCCGCTGAAGCGGGCTAGGTTCCGAACTGTGACTAGTGAAACTACCGCTCCGGCTCGCCAGGTTCATCTGGGGATGGTCGGACTCGGCCGCATGGGCTCAAACCTCGTCCACCGCCTCCAACTTGCGGGCCATTCTTGCGTCGGCTTTGACCGCAATCCCGATGCGGTGGCCACGATCGAGGGCTTCGGCGCTTCCGGCGCATCATCGCTCGAAGACATGGCCGACCAGCTCGGCGCCGTGGGCGGTCGTCGTGCCGTCTGGGTGATGGTGCCGGCGGCGTTCGCTGGCGATGTGGTGCGTGAGGTCGCTGCCCTGCTTTCACCGGGCGACATCGTGATCGACGGCGGCAACAGCAATTGGCGAGACGACGTCGACCTGGCCGAAGAACTCGCCCCGAACGGCATCGAGTTCATGGACATCGGCACCAGCGGTGGCGTGCACGGGCTTGAGCGTGGCTTCAGCCTGATGATCGGTGGCAGCGACGACGCGGTCGAGCACCTCACCCCAATCTTTGAAGCGCTTGCCCCGGGGGTCGAGGCCGCGGAGCGCACGACCGACGGGCCGCTTCGTCCCGGCGAAGCCGGCTGGTTGCATTGCGGTCCGAACGGCTCGGGCCACTTCGTCAAGATGATCCACAACGGCATCGAGTACGGAATGATGGCCGCCATCGCCGAAGGCCTCGCCGTGCTTGAACAAGCCGACCGGGGTCGGGTCGACCTCGAGAAAGATGCCGAGACGACACCGATGCGTGGCGGCAAGTACTACGAGTACGACATCGATGTCGGAGCAGTCGCCGAGGTCTGGCGCCGCGGCAGCGTGATCGCGTCGTGGCTCGTCGACCTCACCGCCGAAGCGCTTGCCGACGAAGGCGACCTGGCCAGCTATGCCGGTCACGTCAGCGATTCGGGCGAAGGTCGCTGGACCGCCCAAGCGGCGATTGACCTCGCCGTGCCGGCTCCGGTCATCAATGCATCGCTTACGTCGCGGTTCGCGAGCCGCGAGCGCGACGAGTTCGCCAACAAGGTGCTATCCGCCATGCGCGCCGGGTTCGGCGGTCATCGCGAGAAGAAGCCATCGCCCGAGGCGGGCGGCCAGTGAGCAACCCCTGCGCCGAGGACATGTCACAGACGCTGATCCTGTTCGGGATCACCGGCGACCTGGCCTTCAAGAAGTTGTTCCCCGCTCTCTACGAACTTGCCGTCGACGGCATCAAGCCCCAGGTCATCGGCGTTGCTCGCAGCGACCGCGACGACGAGTCGATTCGCCAACGCGCACGCGAGTCGCTCGACGGGCGCGATCCCGCGGTCATCGACGAGCTTGCGTCACGTATTCGCTATGTCCGTGGCAACTACACCGACCCGGACACCTACGAACGTCTCGCACAGGCGGTCGGCGATGACCCGATCCCGACGGCGTTCCTGGCGATCCCGCCCGACCTCTTCGATGACGTCGCCACCGGCCTCGCCGGCGCTGGCCTCCAACGCGGTCGCATCGTCGTCGAGAAACCGTTCGGACGCGACATCGCATCGGCACGCGAACTCAACGCGATCCTCCACAAGCATTTCCCCGAAGAGTCGATCTTTCGCATCGATCACTTCCTCGGCAAAGAAGCCGTGATGAACCTGCTGGTGTTCCGGTTCGCGAACGCGATGCTCGAAGGCGTCTGGAACCGGCACCACATCAAACGGGTCACCATCACCATGGCCGAGTCGTTCGACATCAAGGGCCGAGGCGGGTTCTACGACGAGGTCGGCGCAATCCGCGACGTCGTGCAGAACCACCTGTTGCAGATGGTTGCGCTGTTGGCGATGGAACCGCCCGTCGACGACTCTGCCGTGGCGCTGCGCGACGAAAAGATCAAGGTGCTGCGCGCCATGCGGACCGATGCCGATCACGCGGTCCGAGGCCAATACGTCGGCTACCTCGACGAGCCAGGCGTCGCGCCAGATTCTCGCACCGAGACCTTCGCCGCAATGGAGCTGTTCATCGACTCGTGGCGTTGGAGCGGCGTGCCGTTCGCGATCCGCGCCGGCAAGGCGATGGCCGAGACGCTGACCGAGGCGGTCATCGAGTTCAACGCGCCACCGACTGCGATGTTTGGCGGCGCCGACCGGACTGCGCACAGCAGCGTGCTGCGGTTCCGGATGAAGCCGGACAACGCAATCGTGCTGACGATGCAGGCCAAGACCCCAGGCGACGAGATGATCTCGGCGCCGGTTGACCTTGCCGTCGACTACGGCGAGGAACTGGGCGGCAGCGGTCCGGATCCGTACGAGCGTCTCATCGGCGATGCGCTTGCCGGCGACGCGCGCTTGTTCGCGCATCAAGACGGCGTCGAGCAGAGTTGGCGCATCGTCGAGCCGTTGCTCGATACGGCGACGCCGGTGTTGCGCTACTCGCCCGGCAGCTGGGGTCCACCCGAAGCCGACAGCTTCGCCCCGCTGACCTAGCAGGCGGCCTTCGCTCCTCGGCTACTGCAGCCAGCCGGGCGGGCCCGACGGCAAGTTCGAGCTGAAGATCTGATACGCATTGCCGCCGTTGCGCTTCGCCGCGTACTGCGCACTGTCCGCGCGTCGCATCAACTCGTCGCGAGAAATCGCTGATCCGGTCGTGGCGATACCGATGCTGGCTCCGAGTTGGAACGGGCCACCGGCGATCGAGAATGGCTCCGCGAACGCTGACTCAAGCCGTGCGCCGATCTCGCGAGGGTCATACGCGCGGGTGATGAGCACGAGCTCGTCGCCGCCAACACGAGCGATCGTCTCGCCCTCGCGTTGCACGGCCCGCAAGCGTCGAGCGACGGCGACGAGGAGCTGATCGCCGGCCCGGTGCCCGTGGGTGTCGTTGACGTACTTGAAGTTGTCGAGGTCGATATAGGCGAGGCTCAGGTAGCGCGAGTGTCCGTCACGGAGTGCTGCCAGCTGGTGCTCGAGCTCTTCGTCGAACGCCATGCGGTTCGCGAGCTGCGTGAGCGGGTCAGTGCGAGCGAGCCGGTCAGCCTTGTGCACTGCCTCGGTCAGCCGCTCGTTGGCCAAGAGCGCCTTGTCGTTCGCTGCTTCAAGGATCGGAACCAGTTCTCGGTTGCGTTGGAGGGATCGCACCAGGTCGATCTGCAGCGTCCGTTGCTCGCCGGCGAGCACGATGCCATAGGCCCAAGCGACCGCAAACACCCACAGGAGCAGTCGAGCTTCGCCCGTCCCGTGCAGCGCATAGCCAGCGGCGCAGGTCGCGACATAGGTGCCGGTGAAGCTCACATAGGCCCGGGTGAATTGCGAGGAACTGATCGAGCCGGCCACCAAGATGCCGACCAGGATCGTGCCAAGAAGGGCCTGCCAACTCGCGGTGTCTGGCATCCCGAGCAAGGCCACCGATCCCCACATTGCTCCGAGCAAGAACTCAACGGGAGCGACGAGCCGGAACCAGCGGTCGAACGGGATGGACAAACGGCTGATGATTGTGGGGGTCGGGAGTGCAATCGCCATGATCACGCCCCAAGCCGTTAGCCCGGCCTGGTCCGCCTTGTTCCACAGCATGGCGATGATCGTGACCACGGCGATGGCGCCCGCAGCCGCGTTCTGATCGACGCCGAGGTAGTAGCGCTCGCGGAGAAGTTCGTTGGCCTCGGCGTCGAGGGGCGCGTCGGGGTTGCCCTCGGCTGGATCTTGGGCGCGGGTCGCCGACACCTGTGCCCTATCGGCAGTACGCGGACCGACATGAGTCAGCGCCACGTTCGCTGCTTCAGGCCGACGCAGCTTCAGAAGAACGAAACCGAGAAGTCGTGGGCGATGAGGACGCCGTCGACCACGGCTTGCCAGCGCACGGTTGTGTTGCCGCCCAGCATGGCTGTCTCTGCGAGGCGGATCGAATGAGGTGCGGTCGCCCCGACCGCAAAGGGCGCTCCGGCCGTCTGTACGGGAACGCCCGCGATGATGTCGACCTGGGTCGATGGGTGGTCGGTGCCAACCTCGAGTTCACCGAAGCCGGTCGAGGAAAGCAGCGAGATCGTGGCCGAAGAACCAGCGAGCACTGCATCGTCGGTGCGTACTCGAGCGAGCCAGCCGGTTTGACCCGCCGGGCTGCTCATCACCGAGAGGTTCGATGTCGTTGCGCCGAGCTCGGCGAGGTCCCAAGAGAGCGATGCTTGATCGAGATAAGGCGTCACGCCGCTCGACGACGTGAGCGTTGCGCGTAGCGCTACGAAGCGATCACCGAAGTCGTGGGCGTAGTCGATTGGTTCGTTCGCCTCGTAGAAGGTTCCGGTCGTGCCATCAGGTCCTATGAACGGACCACTACCGGCAGCGACCGCTGATGCCCCGAAAGAGAGTTGGTACCGCACGTCGGTCCCGGGCGGAGTTGTTGCCAGCCCGCCGAGCAGGCCGAAAACGTTCGTGCCAGTCGCCAGCGTGTCGATGACGGGCGATGTCCAGGTCCCGCTTGTCGCCATTTGTCCAGCACCGCGAACACAAACAAAGTTCAGCGCCCCGTACCAGCCCGCGTGGGCGACGAAGAGGTCGACGGTGCTGTCCGGCGTGGTCGTCGTAAAGGTGTGCCACGTCGGGTTGTACAGCCCGCCAGTAACCGCATGGGGATCGAAGTCATCCAGCACCTGGACGCCCTCGATGGTCAGGTCGGTCTGGTTCTGGTTCGGTGGATTGTTGAAGCCGTTGATGATGCCGACCTCGACCTCGTAGACACCGGGAGCAGGAACCGGGATGTTGTAGGTGTACGTCGGCACGCCGCCGGCGGTGAAGGCGTACCGAATCGAGCGCCAGAGCGCGAAATCCGTGGTGTTGTTGACCGGCCGGTTCAACGAGAACGGCCCACCGCCGCCGGTGAAGAAGGCGTCTTGTTGATAGAACGTGCCGTCCGCCCCGGTGAAATCGTTGCCGCCGGAATTGATGCACAGCTCGAACGGCGGTCCTGACGCAAGTTCAACGGAGCTGCGGCCGGTGCTCGCGACGGTGTCGTCGAAGGTGCCGGTGTTCCAATCGGCGGTGGCGGCCCACACGATTTGCTGCGCGTCTTGGTAGTCGAAGAACCGGGGCCCCGCCGTCGTCGCAGGTACGTCGGCTTCGAGATGGTTCGCAATGAGCACCTCGGCCGAGACGGTCATTGGCAAGAGCAGTGTCCACAACAATGCGATCGAGAGCGCGCGCAGCGGGGCGCGACGGCGCGCCGAAAGGTCGCTGATTCGAGGGGACACACTGAGCGAATCGGCCCACACCTGCCGATTGTGAGTCCTCAACTTCGATCTGATTCGGCCGATTCAACGCACTATGTGCCAGACCCCCACGCCGGAGCGACGAGCAGAGAGCCGTCAGGTTCGAACCCGTCTCGGGCGAGCGAGTGTGGCCGCAGTCGGCTTTCTCGTCATCCTTGCAATTTCGCTGGCTGGCTATGAGGCGACCGCGTCTGGTGCAGGCGCAGCGATCCAACCGGTGCCGACGGCGATTGCCTTCGTGCCCGTGCACCCCGAGATCCCCATCGAACGGGCGACCCAAGCTGCGTTCTTGCGGGCGGCGCCCGAATGGCGCATGGTTGCACCGCCCGCGCCTGCAGATCTGAAGGGCGATCAGGGCACCGAGATCCCGTTCGAGTCGTGCTCGCTGCCGTGCATTGCACCTGAATCCGAGAACGACGCTGCGCCGGATACCGGTTCAAGCCCGGAGCCCGCTCCTAGCCCGGCGCCCGTTCCTAGCCCGGACGCCGATCCAAGCCCGGATCCCGATTCCGACGACGTAACCGAGTAGCGAACGCTCGCCCCGCAACTGCGTGAGCCGGTCCTCGATCGACACTTCAAGGCGTTTCGCAGTCTTTCGCTCGATCTGAGCCGCGGGATCCTGTGAAACCGCCCGACGCGGGTACTCGAAAGCCGCGCGGTCCCGGTTAGCATCGCCAGTGATGGCGACCGTGCTTCCCCGTGCTGAAACTGTCGGCACCCGTGCACGCGTGGGCGGTTTCGTTGCGCTCACCAAGCCTCGCATCATCGAGCTGCTGCTGGTCGAAACCGTGCCGACGATGATCGTCGCCGAACGAGGTCTCCCGTCGATCTGGCTCATGGTCGCCACCGTGATCGGCGGCACCTTCGCCGCAGGTGGCGCAAACGCCATCAATATGTACGTCGATCGTGACATCGATGCGCTCATGGAGCGCACCAAGGGCCGCCCGCTCGTAACCGGCCTCGTGCAGCCGACCGAAGCGCTTGTTTTCGCCCTGATCCTCGAAGTAATCGCCTTTGCCTGGCTCTGGTACTTCGTGAACTTGCTGAGCGCCATCCTCGCCTGCTCGGCGATGCTCTTCTACGTCTTCGTCTACACGCTGTGGCTGAAGCGCCGCCACGCCAGCAACATCGTGATCGGTGGCGCCGCTGGCGCAGTACCGGTGCTGGTTGGCTGGACCGCCGTGACCAACGAGCTGTCGTGGCCACCAATCATCTTGTTCGCCATCATCTTCTACTGGACGCCTCCCCATTTCTGGGCGCTGGCGATCAAGTACAAGGACGACTACCAAGCCGCCGACGTGCCGATGCTGCCCGTCGTCGCTGATCTCAAGACCGTGACCCGCCGAATTGTCGGCTACACGGTGTTGCTCTGGGCACTCACCATTCTGTTTGCCCCCGTCGCCGATATGGGCGGCATCTACTACATGGCGGCCGCAATTCTGGGCGCCGTGTTCTTCGGCTACGCAGTACAAGTAGCCCGAAACCCGCAGCCAAAGCCTGCAATGGCGCTCTTTGGCTGGTCCATTACCTACATCGTGTTGCTCTTCGGGGCCATGGCCGTCGACCAGCTGGTCTGACCTCGTAGGACTGTGACCGCTACTCGATTCCAGCCCCACGCACGGGCCCGCAAATTGCCGCAACAATCGGCTCAGATTCCAACCCCGCAAATGCCCCCAAAATTGACTTTGTGCTGTTTGGAACAAGCGGGGTCCGGGTCGATAGAGTGCCTGCCACAGCGGTCCCCGCGCATGAGCCGCGTCTGGTCGTGTTCGCATGCCTAGCATCGACTCCAGACGCGCCCATCCAACCGACCGATTCCAGCCCAGCACCTGACTCAGCAACTCAACGAACTGCACTTCGTATGACAATCACTGAAATTGAGCCAGTCGACGACGTCGGCCCGTCCTCGGGGGCGACCTCCGAGCGAATGGCCCCCGAGGTCTACGAGCGACTGCCGAAGAACATCCTCACCGATGGCATCTCCAGCGGCGACCACAAGGTCATCGGCCGCATGTGGATCCTCGGAGCGATGCTCTTCGGACTGTTCACCCTGGTTGCGGACATTCTTGTTCGCATCGAACGGATCGACACCGACAGTGTCGCCCTGTTCAGCAACTCGTTTGCGTACGAACAGTGGTTCACGCTGCAGCGAGTCAGCGTCGTGTTCCTGTTCGTCGTTCCGCTGCTGATCGGCCTGGCGACGACGATCGTGCCGCTGCAGATCGGCGCCCCGTCGGTTGCGTTCCCTCGAGCGGCTGCCGCAGCGCTCTGGAGCTGGGCCGTTTCCGGCATCATCATGATCGTCTCGTGGGCGATCGACGGTGGCCTCATCGACCGCAACGTCGACGTCATCAACGAACCAACCCAGTTGTCGATGGTTTCGATGGCCGGTGTTGTTCTCTCGCTGATCCTGGCTGCGACCGTGCTGATCACCACGATCTTCACCGAGCGCAGCGAAGGCATGTCGCTCTACAACGTGCCGCTGTTCACCTGGTCGATGCTGTGCGCCGCCGGTATCTGGCTGCTGGCGTGGCCCGTTCTGGTCGCCAACCTCGTCATCATGTGGGTCGACGCCCGCGGCGACAGCTTCCACAGCTTCGGTGGCGAGAACCTCTACGAGCAGATTTCGTGGAGCGTCGATCAGCCTCAGGTCTTCGCCTATGCAATCCCGGTCCTTGGCCTGCTGGGCGAAGTTGTGCCTGTTGCACTCCGCCGCCGCCTCAAGATGTACGACGTTGCCATGGTCGCCATTGGCGCCTTTGCGGCGTTCACCTTCGGTGCGTACGCCCAGACCTTCTTCAACGCCAGCGCCAGCACCACCTGGCTCTACGTGATCGGCTCGATCACCCTGGTCGCCCCGGTGCTCGCCATGCTCGGCGCTGTCGGTGCAACGGGCGCAGCCGCAGGCCGCCCACCAACATTTAGCGCCCAGCTCGGTCTGGCGATCATGGCACTCGTCGCACTGCTGACCGGCGGCCTTGTTGCCGCTGTTCGTGTCGCCGACAGCCTGCTGTCGCCGGTGCTGCGAGCCATCAACTGGGTCATCGACCTCATCGGCGATGCGTTCGGCGACGAGTTCCTGCGTGACCGTGATGGTCAACTCATTCCTGGCGCCGACGGCTCGCCTGTCGGCCGTGATCACGGCGCCGAGTGGCTGAGCGATTTCGATGGCTGGGTTCTCGACACCTTCGACGAAGTCGCTGGCACCTCGCTCTCGGGCGCCATGGTCACCCTGGCCACGATGGCGGGCCTGCTCGCTGCACTCGCCGGCCTCTGGTACTGGGCCCCGAAGATCTTCGGTCGCCAACTGCCTTCTGGCCTCGGCATGCTCGCTGGCCTGTCGATCCTCGGCGGCGCCATCTTGTCGGCCATCCCTGACGCTGCGTCTGGCTTCATGGACCAGCCTGACTTCGTCGCTTCTGGCGCTCAGCGTGACGGTGTCGAAGTCCTCAACTTGATCTCGATGATCGGTTCGATCGGCGTCTTCGCCGGCTTCGGTCTGGTGTTCGTCGCCTTGGTCGCAGGATTCGTCCTCCCGGCCGACGACGACGAAGACATCGACGCAAACGATCCATGGGGCGGCCACACGCTTGAGTGGCTCACCGCCTCGCCACCCGTACCGGGCAACTTCCCCGGCACGTACGTCGTGACCAGCGAAGCGCCGTTGCTCGACGACGACTTTGTCAACCCCTACGCCGAGGCAAACGCATGAGCACCAGTGAACTCGCCGTCCTCGACCCGAGCATCCAGCTCGTCACCGATGCAGCGGTCGGAACCCAGCCCCGCAAGCGCACCGTGCAGATCGGCACTGCGCTGCTGACTGGCGCCACGGTCATGTACTTCGGTGGCCTCTTCGGCGCCTATGTCTCGACCCGCAACCAGCACCTCACGCTGCAAGACGGCCTCGAAGCCGCTGGCGAACGGACCACCCCGTGGATCCCTGCCGGCGCCGACGTGCAGCTGACTGCACCCACGATCATGACATGGACACTGATCATGTCGATCGTGACCATGCAGTGGGCCGTCTACTGCTACAAGCGCAACGATCGTCGCCACGGCCTGATCGCCCTTAGCGTCACCGCAATGTTCGGTGTCGCGGTGATCAACCAGGTGGCGTTCCAGTGGAACCAGCTCGGCCTCGTCATCGATGACACGAGCACCACAGCAGCGGCAACGCTGATCTACACGATCACGGCATCACACGTGATCATGATCGCCGTCGCATTGGTCTTACTGCTCTTCGTCGCCTTCCGAGCGTTGGCGAGCAGCGACACCAGTGTCCACGTCGATTCTGTCGCCTCGGCGGCGGTGTTCTGGTACGCGATGGTGGGGCTCTACTTCATCATCTGGATCCTGATCTTCATCACCAAGTAGGAAAACTGTGTTCACACCAGGGTTCAAATACTTCGCCGGTCTCTCGTTCATCGGCCTCATCGGTGCCTTCATCTACGGCATGTCGTCGGGTGACGTCACCGGCCCCGACTACTTCGGTGTCGTGGACCGCCAGGCCATCATTGGTCTGATCAGCCTCGGCTGGAAGGGCAACGTCGGCGCCGGCATGGGCTTCTTCGTCCTGCTGTTCTTCTCGGCCAGCGCAGCCCTCATCGGCGGCACCGTCGTTGCGTTCCGCGACGCCGACGTCGAATCGGTTGCCGAGCTCGACGGGTCCGCATACCGGAGCGGCGCCACGATGCCTGCCGCGCAGCGCCCAACCGCTCCAAGCTGGTGGCCAGCCGCCGCCGCCGTTGGTGTTGGCGTGTTCCTGATCGGCCTTGTGCTCGATACTCGTGCGTTCTGGATCATCGGCCTGATCGTGCTCGCCGTCGTCGCCATCGAGTGGTCGCTGACGTCGTGGTCAGAGCGTTCGACTTCCAGCACGGCTACGAACGCCGTCATCCGCGATCGCGTGATGGCCCCGTTCGAGATTCCCCTGCTCGCCACCGCTGGCCTCGCCATCCTGGCGCTGTCGATCAGCCGCATCCTTCTCTGGCAGCAGGGAAGCGGCGCGGTGATCATCGCCAGCGTGCTCGCAGCAGTCATCTTCGCCCTGGCCATTCTGGCCGCAGCCAAGCCGCAGATGAGCCGTTCAGCGCTCGGCGGCATCGTCGGACTGATCGCTATCGCGATCATCGCATTGGGCATTGTGGGAACGGTGCTTCGCCCCGATCATCATGGCGAAGATCTCCACGGTTCGGATGGCGACCATTCAGCAATCGAAAGTACGGTGAGCGAAGGATGAAGAACCCAATGAAGGGGCCGCACCACGTGCGCCGTTCGCCAGCCCTCCGCCGACCAATTACGACGGCGGCAACGCTTGTAGCCGCAACATTCCTGTTCGCCAGCTGTGCGGAAACACCGCTCACGACGTTCAGCGACGAGAGCGAAACCGCCGGGCGCCTGTCCGACTTCCTCTACGTCTTGCTCATCGTCTGTGCGATCGTGTTCGTCCTGGTGCAGGGCGCCGTGATTTACATGGCCAAGAAGTTCTCGGTCGATGCGCCCGAGAACGAAGACGACATCTACCCCGACGACGAGTTCCCCGAGCAGGTGCACGGCAACACTCGCCTCGAAATCGGTTGGACGATCCT